>CAJUIM010000112.1 GCA_910586275.1 uncultured Lachnospiraceae bacterium
AACTCGCGCACGGGCGTCCGCCTCCCAACATTACATTCAGGCTGAACTGTTACAACCAATAATCTTTTACCGTCACAAAACCTTGCTTTCAGCCATAATATGTAAAAATGTTTTCCTTAAAAAATAACGGCAAATCTCTATTCCCCTGTGCGGCATAATGCTGTATAATAAATATACTGTGACCCACTGTCTGCGTGAATAAACCATCTGACTTAGGAGAACTGCCATGATAAAAACAATTTCCGGAAAATTTAACTCGCCTGCTTGGATTATATATATACAAGCTTTCTTTGCCGTATGGGCCATTGTGCTTCTCGGCGGACTGACCACAAGAAATATACTGACTCCCGTTCTGTACCTTGCGCTGCTATGCCTATTTCAATATGCATCTTCCAGAAGAAATAGTTCCCCTTCCATCTATGACTCCCGAATATCCGTCATAACGCCTGCCCTTTCGCTTATCTTTTCTTTATTCACTCTTATGGCAGAACATGAGAATATGGCTGCAGGGCTGGAAAACCCGGCATTCCGTATTTTTATCCTAATAGCGGGGGGATTGGGGCTGCTTTTTCTTTTCTACTATTTTCTCCTCCTGGTATTTATATCCCTTTCGGGAGTTACACTGAGAAAAGAATATGCACCGCTGCGGTTTTTACCTCTGATTTCATTTTTCGCATGCCTGCTTTTGTGGCTCCCCTATTTTTTATATGAATATCCGGCAATCATGACACCTGACAGCATTAATCAGTTTGAGCAGGTGCTTGGTATGGTTCCTTACAGCAACCATCACCCTTGGGCGCATACTATGGTAATTAAGTTTTTCTTTTCTCTCGGACATTTATTTACCGACGATATAAATGCCGCACTGGCTTTCTATACTTTGTTCCAAATGTGTTTCATGGCCTTTTGCGTAGCATGGCTGATTTCTTCTCTGCAGCGGTTAGGAACCGGCAACCTTCCCTGTCTGCTTATACTTGGTTTTTATGCCTTGGTACCCTATCATGGCGTTTTTGCAGTTACCATATGGAAAGATATTCTGTTTTCGGGCAGCATGCTTCTCTTTACCACGGCATTGCTGCGCCTCCTTTTACTTTTCCCGAAAAACAGACGCAGCAGAAACCGTTCGGGAAACCGCAAAGCAGATATTTTCTTCTCCCTGACAGTATATATAATATCCGGGCTTATGCTTTGTCTTTTCCGCACCAATGGCTGGTATGCCTTCCTTTTTTCCCTTCCGTTTTTAATGGTTGCTTTCCGACATTGCTGGAAGGTCATGCTGCCCATACATTTTTTCGTAATTGCCGCTGCGCTTATTATTAAAATTCCCGTAATGAATGTCTTCCATGTCACTCAGCCGGATTTTGTGGAATCTGTCAGCATTCCGCTCCAACAGACGGCGAGAGTGATCTGTGAAGACAAGGGGCTGACTCCCGAACAGTGGAACAGCGTTCATAAAGTAATAGATACCACTTATATCCAAGATTTATACGCTCCCGGATTTGCCGATAATATGAAGGAACTGGTACGGGCCGGCAATCCGAATTACCTTACCGAAAACAAAGGTGAATATTTCCGTCTCTGGCTATCCCTTGGGCTTCGTTATCCCTCTGTCTATATGCAGGCATATATTGACCAGACAAAGGGTTATTGGTATCCGGATGTGGAATATGCCGTCGGCAATATTGACGGAATCATTCCCAGCCAGACCGGTGCCTCCAGCCATCCGGTAATCGGCGGCGTTTTTGTCATAAAAACAAAAGAAATTCTGTTAAAATTAAGTGATATGCTTCCCCTCTACGGGCTTCTTACCAGCATGGGAGCCATGTTTTGGGTATTTCTCTGCTGCTTTGGCATCAGCATTATCAAGGAACAGCCGGAGCGTTATATCCTATTCCTGCCGGGACTGGCAGTTATGTTTACGCTGTTTCTCGCTACCCCTGTTTCCTCGGAATTCCGCTATGCCTATTCCTTGGCCTACACTTTACCGCTGTACTTATTGGTTCCGTTCTTTCCTATAGACTGAGCCGGGCAGGGAGCAGCTTCCCCTGCCCGCCATTGCGGATATGCTCAGATCACACCGGAGCATGTGCGAAAAATCCTTTCTGTCATAAGCAGGACTGTTTACGGATCCTGTTTAAAATGTGGCCATTTTTAAAGGGATTTCTCTGTCCACCCATACGGATTCTCTTCTCTGTGCCGTTAAAATCAGCAATTCCTCCCCCCTATGCCTTGCCGTAAATATCCTTCCCGGCCTTAAGATATATTGCCCGGTTACCGACTGTTCCAATATCATATCGGGAAGCTTCACTTCAAACCCGTTCTCGGTTTTTTTCATTATGCAGCTTCCTGCATAATGAGAGTCCCCTTCTCCGTCCAGATGATATACTCTTATGCTGCGCAGCATCATATAAAGAAGGTATAAAAGCACTGCCGAAAACGCTACACTGCTTACCGTATAAGTAACGGCTTTCACTACCGGCGCAATTGCCTGTTTTTGCCATATTGTCTTCGGTTTAACGGCTGCAACCGCGGCCGCATTTACCTCCTTCTGTTTTACGGCTCCCTCCTCTGTCTTTTCTTTCCGTTCTGCTTTCTCCTGTCCCTCTGTTTCTCCCTGTTTCTCCGATTTTCCTTCTTCCTCCGACTCCTGCCCTATGCTTTCTTCTTCCTGGCTTTCCCTATCCTCACTGCCGTTTGCCAATGTTTCTTCCTTTTTATGATACTTATGCCTGTCCCTGCTGCCGCTGCCTAATGCCGGTACTTTGCCTAGTAAGCTTCCGTTTATGCTTCCGTCTGCTGCCCCACCTCCAAGCATACCGGCACTGCCGTTCTCTCCCATGCCGCTGCCATTTCCGGGATCTGCCTGACTATCGGCATTTTCTCCGTCACTTTCTTCACGGTTTCCGGCTCCGCTGTTTCCGCTTCCGTTTCCGCCGTCATTCCCGCCATTGCCGAAACCATCATTTCCGGTTCCACTTCCGCCGCTTCCGTTCCCATCCTCTGTTCCGGCCCCGTTCCCGGTTTCTCCTCCGCTTCCGGTTCCTTCCCCTGTTCCGTCACTGCTTCCGCTTCCTTCTCCCGTTCCGTCTCCGCTTTCGTTCCCTTCTCCTGTTCCGCCTCCGCTTCCGTTCCCTTCTCCTGTTCCGTCTCCGTTTCCGTTCCCTTCTCCTGTTCCGTCTCCGCTTCCGTTCCCTTCTCCTGTTCCGTCTCCGCTTCCGTTCCCTTCTCCTGTTCCGTCTCCGTTTCCGTTCCCTTCTCCTGTTCCGTCTCCGCTTCCGTTCCCCTCTCCTTCTCCATTTCCGCTTCCTTCCCCGCTTCCGTTCCCTTCTCCCTCTCCGCTTCCTTCATCCGTCCTTATATTAGTCACTTCCACGCATTCTCTTACCGCATTGCCGCAAGCATCACGGACCGCTATTTCCACCGTCCCGTTCTGCGTTACTGCCAACGTATTTTCCGCACTCCATGACCTACCGCCGTCAAAGGAATATGCCTCTTTATGCAAGCCGCTCCCACTGCTGCCATCCGGCTGTACATCTTCCGCAATCACACATATTTCAACCTTTTCCGCATCCGCCTCCGTATTATAAATAATTTCCTTTATAATCGGTGCCGTCCGGTCAATATTTCTTACTTCATAGGACAGAATAAGTCCCTGTTGATCAATGTCTTCATTTTCTGCCATTAAATGCACGGTGTAAACTCCGTTTTCCGCCACGGTACGGCTTTGGCTGATACGCCCTCCTTCTTCTGTAATGTCTGCATCCTCATATCCGTCTTCCCAAGAAAAAGGAATTTCGGCCAGCCTCAAAAAATTATCCCTGTCTTCACATTGAACCTCTAAAACAATCGGACCGTCATTCCACCCGCCGCTTGTACTTAACAAAGAGAAGACCGCATAAGGTTTATCTTCCTCCCTGCCGCAGCCTAACAAATGCCCGTCTACCGTTTCTTCCGTTTTCTCACAGGAAAGGGCATAAGCATCTATTACGGATTCGTCTTTCTCACAATTCCGAATATAAGACTCCACAGTCGCCTCCGTTTTCCCGCAGTTCTGTCTATAAGACTCCACAGTGTTTTCCGTCTTTCCGCAAGCTGCCTGATAAGCCTCCACATTCCCTTCATTTTTCCCGCAGTTAAGCTGATAAGATTCCACTGTAGATAGGTCTTTTCCGCAGTTCCTCTCATACCCTGCAACAGTGTTTTCATTCTGATTACAGCCAAGCTGCCATCTCTCTATGATGCTTTCGTCTTTACCGCAATGCAGAACATACCCTTCCACCGTATTGGTATCTTTTCCGCAAACCAATGCCCGATAGTCATGCTCAAAATCCATTTGTTTACAAATCCAGCAAATCTTTATTGTATGTGTCGCCTGCCCCTGTCCGCATTGCAAATGATTAAAGACACCGGAGAATGTCATATGCGTAACGGTGCCCGAATGATGGTAACATTCATCGTCACTGGTTCCGACTTCCTGAAACCCGTGGGAATATTCCACCCGGCATTCCCTTGTGGCATAGCAGCTGTTAGTATGCTCATGCCGTATCGGTTCATAACATGCTCCGCCCGACATGGCATCCCCTGCATGGGCATGATAGACCGGCACTGCATAACAGCCTCCGCCCGCGGATTCACTCCCTATATGGACATGATACACCGGCCGGCCATAACAGCCTCCTCCGCTTCCGGCGTTCCCCGTATGGCTATGATAGACCGGCTGGCCATAGCAGCCTCCTCCTGCCGTATTCCCGGCATGGACATGATACACCGGCCGGCTGTAACAGCCTCCCCCGGCCGCTGCGTTCCCTGCATGGGCATGGTATACGGCTTCTTTATAGCAGTCTCCGCCCGCCGTGGAATTCCCGGCATGGATATGATATTGCTTTTCCCCATAACAGCCTCCCCCTTCCGTTTCATTCCCCGTATGCCTATGGTAAACCGGATCTGCATAACAGGCTCCGCCCGTTCCCGGATTTCCTTCATGGACATGGAAGACATCCTTTGTATAGCAGCCGGTTCCCTCTTTTGCATCCCCGATATGCCCATGATAAAGTTCTTTCCTGACGACGGTTTCCATGCTTTCTGTCCGTCCGTCATCCCTGTCCGCCCCGTCTTGCCCTATGCCCGCTTTTTCCGGGCTTCTCTCTCCTACGCTCTTTCCTTCTGCCCGTGCCTGTGCCGGCATGGCAAGGACTATTGCCAAAAGCCATATTCCCATCTGCCTCAAAAGACCTGCTCTCTTTCTGACTCCCATATTCTTCTTACCTCCTGAATGTTTTCCGCATATTTTTACACATAAAAAACCTATCCTATGGACGCTGCTTTGCACATTCCAAAAGATAGGTTTCACGCTATTGATTTATAATTCCATTCACGAATATTATGGGATAATGGTATCATGTTTGATTCTTTTTGTCAACCCTAGTACATGTTTGAAAATTCATTCCCGACATCTGTACTACGACGTGCCGTCTCACCACTTATCACTCAGTTAATGATTGATAAAAATTTATTTCCTCCTCGGAAAGTTCATAATAGAAAGTCAAAAATTCCTCCGGAATAGGAAATGCTTTGTTCGTTTCCTCTGCCACCGTCATTTTGACAATATTCGTATCCTCATATAATGTAATGGTATTATTTTCCTCCGGTTCCTTTGCTCCAAAACGTGCAACCGGGTACTTGTATGCAATCAGATAGCAGTATTCCTCCGCATCCTCTAAAGCCCTTTTCCATTCGCCTTGGCGTTCTTCTATGTCCGGGTCAGCAAAAATCGAGCAATGGTTATATTGATATAATTGTTCTTCATCGGTTATTATTTTTATAAGTTCATTATTCTTCGCTGAATATATTCTGATTTCAGCCAAATTATCTAAATCCTCCATGGTATATTTCTCTCCCTGCCGTGCAGAACACCCTGCACAAACGCATACCCCAAACATAAGCAGGATACCGATTATTATAAAGTTCTTCTTATTCATCTTTCCCTCCGCTTTCTATGAGCAATTTACAAGTTGTCACTAATAAACAGCAAAACAAGATTATGATAGGCGCATAGTAACTCCATGCATTTGTTATCCTTCCAATCAGAACTGCAATCACCGTAAACGGCAATGCCGCATAAATCCAACGATACCTTTTTATATAACCGCTTTTAGGCGTATGCTCTGTATTTTTAATGATAATGCTGTCAATGTGCATTGACATTCCCGCCCATATAATAAGCGCTGACCATGCCGTATCGGCTATCCACCCAAAAACATTGCCAACGGTCTGCCCAAAATGAGTCATTAAAAAGTATTCAGCTTCGCTGCTTGTCAAAAGAATAATCACTCCCACAATAATCATAACTGCATATTTCTTTCTTCTGCTTTCCCTCTGTTTCTTAAATTCGCCGATTACCTTATCATCAAAAGCAAGGCGTTCCTTTTTGATTTCCTGATACCGTTTGGTCTGAAAAAAATTCCAAATAATAATGCTTATCCCTGCCGTCATTGTAAGCCAATAGAGAAACGACATTATCATGCTATTGTGTTCAAAGCAATCAAAGACATTCGATAATATAAAAAGACTTATTCCTCCCGCAATCTGCTTTACATTCTGCTTACTGTACGACAAATATCCGTCCAGCATCTCTTGGCTGACATAATACCCGCTGTTTGATATGGCTCTTTCTTCTGTTACACCTTTTTCATCGCAATCCTCTTTCAGCAAGTAATCCATCGATACTCCGAATAGGTTACTGATTTGTACGATTTTCCCCACTTCAGGCATTCCTTTATCATTTATCCATTTCCCTACTGCCTGTCGGGATACCTCCAACCTTTCGGCTAAATCCTCCTGCGTCATACCGTTGTCTTTCAGCAATATTTTCAATTTCTGTCCTAATGTCATTTTTACCCACCTCCTGCAGACATTCTACTTCGAAGCAATAGAGGAAAACAACCAATCTGTGGTTTCATCTTGTCAACTTTGCGTTTCGTTCTCTTATTTTATCGTCTTTTCTGCACATATATATAACTTTTGCCGCTTATTAGCCAATGTCGTTAACTTAAGCCGCAGCCCGCATCAAGAATCCTGGTATGTCTTTCTCCATTTAGCAAATATGCTTTCCTTTCATCCCAAAATTACGGGATGAAAAAAGATTATAACCGTTGCCGTTATAATCCTTTCCCTTCAAAATCCATTTTTACATTATCGCTGTCTGCCCGCTCTCCAGCGTGTTTGGCCCTCCTGCATGGAAATATATGCCTTTCTTCCTGTCCCGCATTTTATAACTCCTTAAAACAGCAATAAGCTTTTCACCCTATAATACAATTCCGGATTGGAACTGCGCACATTGACGCTTAAATCGCCGTTGCCCATCACCACGCCCAAGCCATATACCGCCTGCAGCAGACAGATCCCCATCAACAGCAGCATCAGTTCGCTTTTCCTTTCCGTCCCGTTGCTCACTTCCCAAACCGCAAACAGCACAAACACGGCGGCCATTAATATGCCCCATACCATATCCACCATATACCGCTGCAGAATGCCTGCGCCGGTCACGTCCACTACGCCTATGAGGACGGGAACCGCCAAACTCGTCAAAGTAAAAGCATAAACCCCCTTATACTTCAGCACTCTTTTTTCACGCCGCAGCAGCACCAGCAGCCAAGCAAATGCATTGCAGGCCAAAAGCCCGCCGTAAGTATATTCCGCATTCAGCCTTCCCATATAAGTCCCGGACTCAATCTGCATACCCTTGATAAACGGGAACTCACTGCTTACCGACGGAATCTGCAGAAAATAGTGCCACAGCCCCAGCAATGTCTGATGCATATTAAATCCCCGTTTTGTCATGTCATTGCTCGTCAGGCTGTAAGTGGCTCCGAAGTCAAAGGGCGAGCCAAACCGCGCCGCATTATAATACATAATGCCCGCTGCCGTCAGCACATAAGGAAAGCAGATGCAGAAAGTATCCAAAAGATTCTTTTTTCCGAACAATTCCCGTTTCTTAACTACCTCTTCCCAGAACAGCGGCACTGCAAGGAAGGAAAACAGCAGCATCTGAGGACGGCAGCCGGCCACCAACGCCATGCAGAATGAGCCGGAAAGATAGGCCAGCCGTTTCCATTTTGTATGCATCAGATATTTTCCCTTGATCCACAGCCACAGCCCTGCCGCCGTAAACATGTTGGCCGCCATAATGGGGGTATCATACATATCCGGCCTTGCAGCCACAAACAGATAATTACCGCTGCAGACTGTCAGCACGCATGCCATGATATACAAAAAGAAAGGAGTGTTCACGAACCATCGCTTTACAATTTCCCGGTACAATGCAAAAACCGCCAGCAGAAATCCGCAGTAAAATATATACACGGCCAAATAGTTTGACAAATGATGCCCGGTCAGCAGATAATAGGGCAAATAAAGCAGCAGTTCCGGCACGACACCGAAATATACATAATAACCCCCTTCAAAATAAGCATAATCCGCCTGATAATGAATCCCGTTGGCCTGCAGATAAATAGTATCATACGGATTTTCCGCCAGCAGCAGTCCTTCCGACGGAGCCGCCGCCAGCCGGAAGCTTCCCTCTGCCATGGCCTCCGCCAGTTCCTGATATTGCCTATGATGCGGCCAAGGCGCGGCAATACAAACCGGATTTACATGGGCAAGTTTCCATGCCATCCCTGCCAGCAGCAAAATAACTGCCGCCGTAATCAGCTTCTGCCTTCTGCATCCGATCCACTTCCCGGCTTCCAGCCGCCCCCTGCCTATGCACCAGGCATAATATACCAAGCACAAAACTGCCCACGCCATCAGCCATCTCCCGATATGAAAAACAAACGGAACCGGCACGTCATGGGAAAGAGCAGCCTCCACCACGCTTCCTGCCGGAATGGCAAACTCCACGCCAATCTCCGATACTTTGCCCGCAGTATGCAGATTCACATAATGAGTCCTGCTCAGTTCCGGCATCCAGACTTGTTCCGGCAAGACATAAGCATAATGATTTCCTTCGTCGGATATGCTTACCTTATAAGGCACCGTTTCCGGCCTAAGATCCGGCTCCGGGAAGTACAGATCCAACCCAAGATTATGTATTTCGGCATCCACTCCTGTGACATGCATGGACAGCATGCCCTCTTCCACCATATAAACAGGCGTTTCCCCATTGTCTATCCTGACGGCCCCTTCCACGCTCACTTCCTTAAAAGAACCGTCGCCGCTGCGGAAGAACCGGCTTCTCCATGCCGAAAAGTTAAATACGGTTATTTCCGCCGCCAATGCAATAATCAGCAGCCAAATCCACGCTTCCCACGCTCTCCGTTTCCTTACGCCCATCTTCCCCCAATATCTCCTTAACATATCCCGATATCCTCCTTGCCTTCCGAGTGCCTGCCATTGCATCCCTGCCCGGCAGATAACCCCCGACCGTCTCTTCTGCCTCTCCGTTCCGTCATTCCCTATTTCCCGTTCCCCGCCGCTGCTCATTTAATTGCCGGTTCCATAATTGACAATGCCGTTTCTGCATCCGTGATAAATAGTTATTTTCTATTATACAGAAAAATATCGAATTTTGCCATAATGAAATGATCTGCGGCAGCACCTGCATGACAAGGCTGCAAAATTGTGCCGAAAACACAACTCCATTTTTCCTTTTTCCTGCCGCCGCCGGATATGCACGCACGCCCCCTTGGGTCGCTGCTCCCGGAAATAAATGGCATAATGTCATTGCCTATCCCTGCATATCCGATTCTCATTTCATCTTTTGTCTGTCTTTTGGAGTTTCTATAATACTCTCTGTCCATCTCTTCCATATGGCATAAAGATGTCTTATAATAATACCATAACTACACAGGCAAAACAAACCGGCAAAAAACTGCTCCGGCAATCAACGTCATTTCTGACGGTAAAATACTTCCGGACCAAAAGAAGAAGTCCGTGTTAATAAACACTGCAGGCAGTAACAATTTACGAATCAGACAAAATCCAAAACTACGGAAAGGAACCTCACTATATGCATATGCCCACCCAAACAAACCATCCGACCACAGACGCAGTCTCATCTTCCGCCATTCTGACAATGCTGCTTTTCTTCTGCCTATCCACCACCCTTATGCAAGGAATCCCGTCCCTTGCCGCGCTGCCGCGGAACCGGATCATCGGCGGATGCCTCTTTCTTTTCACGCTTACCCTTGCCGTCCTAGCTTCCCTCCGCCTGACGCACCGGCTGACAGAGAACCATATGGTTTTCTTCCTGATTTTCTGGGGCATGCTCTTCCATTGCAGTTATGTCCTGCTGTCAGGCCTATATGACAGACAGCATGACGAAGGTTTCTATACCGGCATTGCCACCGGACAGGTAAACCCGGGGCATATCGGCTACATAGAATATATCTACAAATTCCGCAAGCTGCCGGATATGAATCCCTACCAGTTTTTTTCCTACTACCATCCGCCCCTGCACTATATATTGTCCGGCCTTTGGCTGATTTTCCTGACCTCCCTCGGCATGGCGGAAGAACTGGCTTTCGAGAATCTGCAGATCCTGCCCCTGTTTTATTCCGGGCTGTTCATGCTGCTCACTTACCGGATCCTAAAGCGGACGGGCGCGGAAGGAAACGGACTTTATGCCGGCCTGCTGCTGACTGCCCTGCACCCTGCCCTGGCTGTCATGTCCGGCAGCATCAACAACGACATGCTGTCCTCCGTCCTTTTGGCCTGCGCCATCCTTACCACGCTGCGCTGGCTTCAGGAAAAATCATGGAAAAACTTGCTGCTTATAGCCGTTTCTATAGGTTTTGGCATGCTGTGCAAAATCAATACCGCCGTTATTGCCCTTCCTGTTGGACTGCTTTTCCTGATTGACTTTACCGGCACTCTGCGCCGCGGAAAAAAAACGGACATCCTCCGTTCGTTTCGCCGCTATCTTCTGTTCGGCCTTACGGCAGGAAGCATCGGTCTATGCTGGATTGTACGCAATCTGATCCGTTTCCATGTAAAGCCCGGGATTTCCTCCGCCACGGAAGATTCCATTATGTATACGGGAAATTATAGCTTATGGGCCAGACTGGGACTTCCTTCCCTGTCCGACTGGCATTTTTCTTTTCCCTTTCATCCGTTAAGCGGCGACACCGTCCATAATACATGGGTCATTATGTTTCAGACCTCATTATTTACGGAAGAATATCCGGCACAGCTTACCGGCCTGCCCCTCTTTTTATGTCAGGCCTCCTATATTTCCGCCATCCTCTTTGCCACCGCCTCCGTGCCTCTTTTCTTTGCCGCCCAATATAAAAAGCAGCGAAAGGGGACAAAAGAAACCGGTCTTGAGTCACTGTTTCTCTCCACCGGCTATCTTGCATTTTTATTCAGTTTTGCCCTATTTTCCGTAAAATATCCTTATACATGCAGCAGTGACTTCCGCTACATTGTAATCTGCCTTATCTATGCTGCCATAGGTCTGTCAGACAGCAGCAGGCTGTACCCGGGCAATACTTTTATGGGGATTTTTTCCCGTGCCGTCCGCAGAGGGGTATGCATTACCATGGGACTTATGGTTCTTGTCTATATGTCGTGGAAGCAATGGTAATATGACGGATTACCGTTTCTCTGCCGCCGTCAGTTCTTCACCTGCCTGCCGTCCTCCTTCATATGATATTTTTCCTGATAAATCAGCTGGGAAACCGGGACAATCTCATACCCCTGCTTCTCCAGCCCCTTTATAAGGGAATCCAGCGCATCCGCCATATATTTGGCTCCGCTGTGACAGCGGATAATGCTCCCGTTTCCCAGATTCTCGTTTTCCAGTACATTCTTCAGGATGGCATCCACGCCGTAGTCTTTCCAGTCATAGCTGTCCACATTCCACAGCACCGAAGCATATCCGCATTCCTTTGCATTTTCCAACACTTTATTGTCATAGTCTCCATATGGAGGACGGAACAGCGCCATTTCATACCCGGTCAGCTCCTGCACCCTCGTATGCGTTTTTCGTATCGACTCCAGACATTCTGCCGGGCCAAGCTGAGACAGGTTTTTCCTGCTCTCGCTCAGGTTTCCTATGTCATGCCCTGCTTGTGTGAAGGTAATGACATATTCGCTCATTTTATCCTGCCCCTGAGTAGTATTTCCTTTACACCTGCAACGATACAGATGGTACATGAAATCACTTTATTTTGATATGTTTTCTTTTCAGAATTGCTTCTGCCATTATATGCAATATATAGTTTATATTATAAATAATGCATGGTGTTAAAGCAACCATTTGACACAATATTTTATCCCCCGATGTAACAGTTCAGCCTGAATGTTGTGTTGAGAGGCGGACGCACGGGATGGATTTTTTTGCGGAACGGCGGCAGCGGGAGTGCCTGTCCCGGTTTTCCGTGCAC
>CAJUIM010000113.1 GCA_910586275.1 uncultured Lachnospiraceae bacterium
TCAGCCGTTTTGATTCCGCCGATAAGATACTTGCATATGCAGGAATGTCCCCATCTACCTATCAATCAGGACAATTGGATAACTGTTATTCCCACATGGAGAAACGAGGTTCCAGATACCTTCGGTATGCCCTTTACAATGCCGCAGAGTATGTCTGCCATTGGGACGAATCTTTTGCTGTGTATCTTAAAAAGAAACGCTCTGAAGGCAAGCATTACAATGTCGCATTATCTCATGCCGTGAAAAAACTTGTGCGGTTGATTTTTGCAATGGAAAAATCAGGACGGGCATATATACCAGCGTCTTAACTTATTCTGTAAATCTCTCCTTTTAGAGTGCCAGCAATGACACTCTTATTGTCATGCAGTTTTCAAGGTTCAAATATATCTGAAGTGCATTTCTGCAATTCATTCAAAAATTTTTCTTTTTAGACTTGACTTTTAATAGTTAGTCTTTGCTTGTTACAATGTTATCATATACGATAACTTTTGTCAAACACATTATACTTTTCATCATACTACAAAAAACCCACAAACAAAATCTGTCTGTGGGTTTTCCATATTTCCTGTTTGCAAATATCTGCCTATCGCTTGCTGAACTGCGGAGCGCGACGAGCCGCCTTGAGGCCGTACTTCTTTCTTTCCTTCATACGAGGATCTCTTGTGAGATAACCTGCCTTCTTCAGTACAGGCCTGAAATCTGCATCTGCCTGAAGCAAAGCCCTTGCAATGCCATGCCTGATGGCTCCTGCCTGTCCGGTATATCCGCCGCCTCGTACATTTACTTTTATGTCAAATTTATCTGCTGTATTGGTAAGCATAAGGGGCTGACGTACGATAACTTTCAATGTCTCCAATCCAAAATAATCATCCATTGATCTTTTATTGATAACAATATTACCGCTGCCCGGTACTAAATACACTCTTGCAATTGATTTTTTTCTTCTGCCAGTTCCATAGCAGTTTGCTGCTTTAGCCATTTTAATTTTCTCCTTTCCGTCCGCTTAATTAAAATGTCAATACTTCCGGCTGCTGAGCAGCATGAGGATGCTCTGCGCCTGCGTATACATGAAGTTTTGTGTACATCTGTCTTCCTAACGGCCCTTTCGGAAGCATGCCCTTCACCGCATGTTCCACAACCCTTTCGGGTTTCTTTGCCATCATTTCCCTCAATGTGGTCTGCTTCATGCCGCCGACATAATCAGAGTGATGGTAATAAATCTTCTGATCCAGCTTTTTCCCTGTCACTTTAACTTTCTCTGCATTTACTATGATTACATAATCGCCGGTATCCATATGAGGTGTGAAAATCGGTTTGTTCTTACCTCTTAAAACACTGGCAACTTCCGATGCCAAGCGTCCGAGTGTCATATTAGTAGCATCAACTACATACCATTTTCTATCGGTAGTAGCCGGACTAGCCATAAAAGTTTTCATTATGTTACCTCCACACTTAACTAAAATCAGTTTATCCTTTTCCTTCTGTCTGCCTTTGTTCCGGCCTTGGTGCGGATGTCCGGCCACACCTTCTGGCTTCCTCCGGCAGGTAAACTAAGCAGGGAAGTGAATCCCTCTCACTTACGCGGGGCACATACTGCCGCAGCAGCAAATATCCGAAAATTCCCTGTGCATACAAAAAACAGATGGCATCCCACTCTGCCGCTGTTCCTTATATTTCCGCTCCTGTCTCTGATACGCGAAGTTTATTACATCTGCCGGGGCTATGGCATTCCGTCATAAATCTTCGCCACATTGCAATATTATATTATACGCAGCCGAGTGTGTCAATATTTTTCATGGTAAAATTTGCAGCTTGTATGTTTTTAGATCAAATTCATAGCCTGCTAAGCATAGCCCGCATGCCGGAGCAGTAGGGCCGGCCGCCTTTCTGTCCTCTTTTCGGAGGATTTCTGCCATATAAGCCGGTTCCCATATGCCTCTTCCTGCTTCCATCAATGTCCCGGCAATAATACGCACCATATTATACAAAAAGCCGTTCCCGGTTACACGGATTATAATTTCTTCCCCTTTGCGTTCCACATCCAAAGCATAAATACGTCTCACCGTGCTCTCCGCCTGACTGCCTGCGCTGCAAAAGCTTTTGAAATCATGTTCGCCCACCAGATACTCCGCTGCCTGCCTCATTCTGTCCGGGTCTAAGGGCACATAGGTAAAATGAGAATACAGCCTTTTCGTAGGAATAGGAAATGCCGTATTCACAATTCTATACTCATATGTCTTCCTGCTGTCGCAATGTCTGGGGTGAAATCCCTCGCACACTTCCTGCGATTTCCTTATCCGGATGTCTTCCGGCAGCCGCTGGTTCAAAGCATAGGATATTTTCTCCCCCGGCATGCGCGCCTGTGTGTCAAATACCACTACATTGCAGAGCGCATGCACTCCGGCATCGGTGCGGCTCCCCCCAATCACTTTAATATCTTCTTTCAGCAGTTCCTTCAGACAGCGGCTCAATTCTCCCTCTATCGTGGGCGCATTATCCTGTATCTGGTAGCCGCTATAGGCAGTGCCGTCATATGCGACGGTAAGCATGACCCGTTTCATATCCATACCTCACGTCGGCCACTGTAACCGTAATTCCGTAGCCATTCATAAATCTACAGGAGTAATTATCCGTAAATATAGGACTGCTCCTATGTCTTAAAACCTTTTCCTTATTTCTGACAATTATGTCATTTCCGTTCCTTATCATATAAAAAAATCATGCCTGTCATCTACGGATGTCAGTATATGCCGCATGCCGTTCTTTTCCGTGGTTCCATTCCCGATACTCAAATATTCAGAAACGGTATTTTCAGTATACGCCCGAAACAAACAGAGACAGCCATATATGCAAATATTATAAGATAGCCGATCCGATCCCTTCTATGGTAAACCAAAGGCTTCATTTTCGTCCTATGCTCGCCGCCCCGGTAACATCTTGCCTCCATTGCCATAGCTAAGTCATTCGCCCGCCGAAATGCAGAGATAAACAGCGGCACCAGAAGCGGAACCATAGCTTTGGCTTTCTTAATCAGATTTCCGCTTTCGAAATCTGCCCCCCGGGCAATCTGCGCTTTCATGATTTTATCCGTCTCTTCCAGCAAAATAGGGATAAACCGTAGGGCAATGGACATCATCATGGCAACTTCATGTACGGGCACATGGAAGATCTTCAACGGCGACATCATTTTTTCCATACCGTCCGTCAGGTTGTTGGGCGTAGTAGTCAATGTCATCAGAGAAGAGCCTATAATCAGGAACACCAAACGGATTGCCATCATTACCGCAATCCGTATCCCTTCTTTCGTAATTTTCAGCTTCCAAACGGAAAGCACTGCTTCCCCTGGCGTCAGGAACAAATTGAAAACCACTGCTATGACTAACAGGAACACAATGGATTTCATCCCTTTAATCATATAGCGGAACGGCACGCCTGAAATCTTTATCATGCAGGCAAGGAATATTGCCGCTATGATATAGCCTACGAAATTGTCCACAATAAACAAAGACACAATAAACAGAACCGTCGCCGCCAGTTTCACCCGGGGATCCAACCTGTGAATCACGGAATCTGCCTGATAGTATTGCCCTAAAGTAATATCCCTAAGCATTTTTCCTATATCCTCCTGCTGCTCTATGCTTTCCGAATGTCCCGCCCTTTTGCTGCCAATGCTTTCAGTATCCCGTCCCTTGCTTCTTCCACCGTAATCGCATCCGTGTTTACATCCAGCCCGCGTTCCCGCAGTTCCTGCATAATGTAAGTCACCTGCGGCGCGGCCAGTCCCACCTCTTCCAATTCCTTGTAATGCCGGAATATTTTCCGAGGTTCGTCATCATACATTACGCTTCCTTGATTCATTACGATAATCCGATCCACATACTTAGCCACATCCTCCATGCTGTGAGAAACGAGAACTACCGTTATTCCCGCTTCTTTCCGAAGCAATGCAATCTGATCCAGGATCTCGTCCCTGCCTTTGGGATCCAACCCCGCCGTAGGTTCGTCCAGAATCAGCACTTCCGGCTTCATCGCCAGCACGCCGGCAATTGCCACCCGCCGCTTCTGCCCGCCGGACAGGTCAAAGGGAGACTGATAAAAATACTCGTCCGCCAAGCCTACCTGTTTCAGCGCCGCATAAGCACGGAGTTCTATTTCTTTTTCCTCCAGCCCCATGTTCTTAGGACCGAAGCACACATCCTTGAATACGTCTATTTCGAAAAGCTGATGTTCCGGGTACTGAAAAACCAACCCCACTTTACTGCGCAGTTTTTTCTTGTCAAATCCATCCTCATGGATATCCTCGCCATTATAGTAAATATTGCCCGAAGTGGGTTTCATCAGTCCGTTCAAGTGCTGCACCAGCGTGGATTTGCCGGAACCGGTATGCCCTATAAGGCCGATGAACTGCCCGTCGGGTATGACCAGATTCACATCCCTCAATGCCGCCGTTTCCATGGATGTCCCCTCTTCGTATATATGGCTCACATGGTCTAAAATTATTGCCATTTTCCACTCCTTTTTTCATTCAACAGACTGTAACGCCTCTGCCAGTTCCTCACAAGTCAGTATCCCATCCGGCAAAGGCAATCCGCTCTTCTTTAACTCATAAGCAAGCAGAGTCACCTGAGGCACATCCAGCCGTAATTCCTTTAATTTCCCCACTTGGGAAAAAATTTCTCTGGGCGTGCCCTGCATGGCAACATGCCCTTTATCCATGACCACTGCCCGATCCGCATGAATGATTTCTTCCATGTAATGGGTAATAAGCACTACGGTTATATCCTCCGCCTGATTCAGTGCCCGGACTGCCCGGATGACTTCCTTCCTTCCGTTAGGGTCCAGCATGGCTGTAGGCTCATCCAAAATAATGCATTTCGGATGCATGGCAATGACGCCTGCAATGGAGACTCTCTGCTTCTGCCCGCCGGACAGCTTGTTTGGCGAATGCTTCCTATATTTATACATGCCCACGGCTTTCAGGCTTTCTTCCACCCTTTCCCATATTTCCTTCGTAGGCACTCCCATATTTTCCGGCCCGAAACCCACGTCCTCTTCCACTACCTGACCGATAATCTGATTATCCGGATTTTGGAAAACCATGCCGGCAGTCTGCCGGATATCCCACAGACATGCTTCGTCCATAGTATCTTTGCCGTCCACCCACACCGTTCCTTCCGTAGGATACAGAATGGCATTGAGGTGCTTTGCCAAAGTGGATTTCCCGGAGCCGTTATGGCCTAAGATTGCAATGAAATCGCCTTGCCTAATGTCCAAGTCCACTTCGTCCACCGCCCGAGTAATTCCTTCCACATTTCCTTCCTCATCCCGGCGGATATATTCAAAAATCAGTTTCTTCGTTTCTATAATACCCATATCATACCTGCTTACTGCCTTTGTTATCTCATTCTGTTAATAAGTTTACAATTCTTGCCACGGCTATTATTGTACTAAAAATAAATAAGGATTACAAGGGGCAGAAGAAAAATCTTGGAAATTGTCAGTGTCATTAACTTAAGCCGCAGCCCGCATCAGGAACAATGTTTTTATTCGGACATGCTTTCGCTCTGCGGCAAACGCAGCGGTACTAAGGCACTAAAATACAACGCCTAAGTGCCGGCGTTTTTCGAAGGTCCGAATGAAAAACATTGTTCCTGATGCGGGCTACGGCTTAAGTTAATGACATTGTGGAAATTGCAGGCTCCGGAAAGCCAAATTCATAGCAATGCCATATCCGCTTCAATTTGCCATTGATTCGGGCAGCATTATGGCATATACTATTGTAGAAGAAAGAGCATGTCTGAAAGGAGCATAGAGCATATATATGAGTAAGGACAAATTAATAAAACCGCTTTTGCTGATAACTGCCATTATTATCTTCTCTTCTGTCTTTATACGGATTTTTTCCGATTCGGAGACACTGGCAGAGTATGCGGCCGAAAATCCGGAAACTCCCTTGCAGAAGACAGGGAGCAGTACTGACACGGCAGAGGATACCGGACAAAATACAGCCATGCCCACAGTTCCGGAGACCGATGCCTCTTCTTCCGGGACACTGCCGGAGGAACAGGGACAGGCCGACAGACATAGCATAATGCAGGAAGATATTTTGTCAGGAAACGAAACTGGCAATCCGGCGCAGGGAAATATAACAGCCAACACACAGAAAGAAACGGGAAAAGAAGACATGAATGTAAATCCGGAACGGATAGTTTATAAAGAAGGGTTCTATTATGAACCGATTTCCGAAGAAATGAAAAAAAGAATTACCGGCATCTCTTATCCGGTAACGGAAGCGGATCAAAAGGAGACGGCTGTAGAAGCAGTGAATATTGTAGATTCAGCTGCGGAAATTCAGGTCAGCTATGACGATCTCTGCTATTTAAGCGTACTGCATTACAATTTCCATGGTGTCGAGCGGACAGGGGAATTAATCTGTAATAAGGCAATTGCACAGGATTTGGCAGAAATTTTTTATGAACTCTATCAAAATGAATATCAAATAGAACAGATAAGACTAATTGACGAATATAGCGGCGACGATACTCTTTCCATGCAGGACAACAATACATCCTGCTTCAATTACCGTGTAGTAGACGGCACCTCCAATCTTTCAAAGCATGCATTGGGGCTTGCCATTGACATCAATCCGTTCTTTAATCCCTATGTGGTATTTCAGCCGGACGGTTCCACCTATATCTCACCGCAGGGCAGCGAAACCTATGCCGACCGTTCCCAAAACTTTGCATATAAAATCGATGAAAATGATCTATGCTATAGACTATTCAAGGAACACGGATTTATATGGGGCGGCAACTGGAACTCCTGCAAAGACTATCAGCATTTCCAGAAAACCATTGAGTAAGTTTTAACTATGCATCCCATTTATCTGCCGATAATGGTCACAACCGTTATCGGCCTTTTTTCGTTCCGGCAGTCCCTCCATTCTTTGCAGAAACGGATATAGATGATTTCATCATACTTATCCTTCTCAAAATAAATCTCTATATTTTCACCCTGATATACATTCACCGAAGAACGGTTTTCTCCTTCTCCGCTTATATCCTCCCTAAATCTGCCTCTCCGGACCGGATAGCTTTTGCTGATTACACAACTTTTCACAGAAAACACACCTTCTCCTTTTTTGGTAGAAATGCATTCTCCTTCTTTGACAGGTACACCTTCTCCTTCTTTGACAAAAATGCCTTCTCCTTCTTTGACAGGTACGCCTTCTCCTTTTTTAGCAGAAATGCCTTCTCCTTCTTTGACAGATATGCCTTCTCCTTCTTTGACAAAAATGCCTTCTCCTTCTTTGACAAAAATGCCTTCTCTTTCTTTGGAGAGCATATGTCTTATCCTGCTTTCCCATCCTTTCTTAATACTGCATGCGCTTCTTTCCACAAATGCCATGCCGCACTTTGCATAAATCCCCTCCGTTTCCCCATGCCAAATAACCAACGCCGTCAAGAGCATTGGAAAGAGCCTGATTAAGCATCTGGCATATTTCCTTGTTTTTTTCATAAAAATCTCCATGCCGCCCTTGGCGGCTCAAATAGAAATGAAAAATGCTGCTTTTGTGTTCTGGCCATATTCAGCCGTCTTGCCGGATAAACATTTACCCTTTGTAATACATAAAGGCAATTTAAATAGAACATACTAGTATTTTAGTAAAAATATTTACTAATGTCAATAGTAAATATTTTTACTATGATAAACTTGGTAACAGCCGTCTGTTATTATGTTCGGCCATGAATTGCACAGAGGATAGGATACCAAATTATGGAGTACAGAATAAGAATCCGGAATCTCAGGGAGGATCATGACAGAACCCAGCAGGAAATTGCAGAATACCTTGGCACATCCCAGACTATGTATGCAAGATATGAACGCGGTGCAAATGAAATGCCTATCAGGCATCTGATAAATCTTGCCCGATACTATAACGTGGACATGAACTATATCTGCGGGCTGTCTTCTCAGAAAAAACCGTTCCCGGTTAAGTAAAGCAGGACACAATGCAAAAAAGCGACAAAGTATTCCGCAGACTTTGCCGCTTATACTTTATCGCTTAAATTCCCGCCGGAAATCAATGCCGCCGATTATACTAACTCAAGAACTACTTCCATTGCTCCATCGCCTTTTCTCTGGCCTATTTTGATAATTCTTGTATAACCGCCGTGGCGTGATGCATATTTCGGTCCGTATTCATCAAATAATTTTGCTACAAGATCAACTTTCTTTGTATTTCTTTTTCTTCCTGCATTTTTCTCGGGTACTTCCGTCACAGGATATAATACCCGCAGTATCTGTCTTCTTGCATGAAGCCTGGAAGGCAGATCCTTTTTGATTTCCTTCTCCACTTCGTCATAAACCGTCACGGTAACACCGTTTTCAATGCGTAAAATCTTACCGTCCTTGTCTCTATGAGTCTCGGAAAGAACTGCTTTTGTGTTTTTATCCACAATCTGCTTTACTCTCTTTCCTTCCTTATCCTTGCGGGGAACTTTAGCGGTTACTTTTACGGTTTCATAATTATCCTTTTCCTTTGCAGCCATTGCAATCAGCCCTTCCGCTATCTTCTGGACTTCCTTTGCCCTTGCCTGCGTGGTGACAATCCTTCCGTGATACAGTAAATTTGTTACCTGATTTCTAAGCAGTGCTTTTCTTTGGGAAGATGTTTTTCCAAGTTTTCTGTATTTTGCCATTTTTACGGCTCCTTTCTTTTTAATCGGGTGTTTCCCGCTGGGGCATCCGGCCATGCTCTTTGGACTTACTTACCAAATGCCGTTTCCATTTATGAGCCCGCATATAATATGCCGTTTGGTCTTACTTTATATGCGATTTCATCTATATTTGCCGGATTCTCTTCGGAATCCTGTCTACTGTACTGTCTATGCCTCATCGCTGGGATTCAGCTGCAGACCCAGTTCCTTTAATTTTGCAAGTACTTCTTCCAAAGATTTCCGTCCCAGATTACGGACTTTCATCATATCTTCCGAAGTCTTGTTGGTCAGTTCTTCGACGGTATTGATTCCCGCCCTCTTTAAGCAGTTATAAGAACGGACAGACAGTTCCAGTTCATCAATACTCATTTCCAATACTTTTTCTTTCTCATCGTCTTCCTTCTCAACCATGACTTCCGCTGTTTTTGCATTTTCGGATAAATCAATGAAAAGGCTCAAATGTTCGCTAAGTACCTTTGCAGCAAGGCTGACCGCTTCGTCCGGAACTAAGGTTCCGTTTGTATATACATCCAGTGTCAGTTTATCATAATCGGTAATCTGGCCGACACGGGTATTTTCCACTGTTATGTTTACTCTCTCAACAGGCGTGTAGATGGAATCCACTGCGATAACTCCAATCGGCAGATCCTCTGTCTTATTCTTATCCGAACCGACATATCCTCTGCCTTTTGTAATAGTAAGTTCCACATACAGTTTCGTATCCTTACCGCTAAGGGTAGCGATTGTAAGATCGGGATTTAAAATCTCAATGTCCTGATCCACCTGAATATCGGATGCTTTTACGACACCCTCCCCGTCATATTCGATGTATGCAGTCTTAGGTTCATTTGTATCGCTGCTGTTCTTAATGGCAAGGCTTTTGATGTTCATGATAATCTCACTCACATCTTCCTTGACTCCCGGAATAGAGCTGAACTCATGCAGCACGCCTTCAATCTTAATCTGGCTTACTGCAGCGCCCGGCAACGAGGAAAGCATGATTCTCCTTAAAGAATTGCCAAGTGTAATGCCATATCCTCTTTCTAACGGTTCCACTACGAATTTGCCATACTTCTTATCTTCTGAGATTTCCACAACCTCAATATTGGGTCTTTCAAATTCAAACACTGCAAATACCCTCCTTTACGAACCATTGCACTTAAATAACCAAGTATGCAAACAAGCGGGTACAGCCCGCTTGCTGCTAAATACCTCATTTTATTTAGAGTACAACTCGACTATAAGCATTTCATCAACAGGAACATCAATCATTTCTCTGGTCGGGAGTTCTTTAATCGTTCCCTTCATCGCTTCATGGTCTACATCCATCCATTCGGGTACAAGCCTTCCGGAAGTTATTTCAAGGATATCTTTATATCTCTGTAAGGATTTTGCCTTTTCCCTCACTTCAATCACGTCTCCGGCTTTTACCAGATAAGAAGGAATCTGTACCGGTTTGCCGTTTACGAGGAAATGCTGGTGTCCTACCACCTGTCTTGCTTCCCTTCTTGTCCTCGCGAATCCCATACGGAATACTACGCTGTCCAGCCTGCGTTCCAGCATCACCATCAGGTTTTCACCGGTCATACCTTTCATTCTGTCCGCTTTCTTGTAATAATTCCTGAACGGTTTCTCAAGAACGCCGTAAATGAACTTTGCTTTCTGTTTCTCCCGAAGCTGGAGACCATACTCGCTCATTTTCTTACCTGCCCTTGCAGATGTTCTGTTCGATTTCTTGTCATATCCTAAGTATGCAGGCTCAAGTCCCAAAGCTCTGCATCTCTTTAAAACTGGTACTCTGTTAATTGCCATTTCGGGCTCCTTTCCTAACAAACGCCGTCAGACGGCTTATGTTCCGCTATTGTTTACAACGTATCCGGTTTCCCTTACGTTTTCTTCCAACTTGTTATCATCCTGCAGGCTGTGCATACAGTCTGCGCACGCCGTTATACGCGGCGGCGTTTCGGCGGGCGGCATCCGTTGTGGGGTACCGGTGTTACGTCCCTGATGCTCGTCACGTCAATACCACATGCCTGTAATGCCCTGATGGCTGCCTCACGTCCTGAACCCGGTCCTTTTACCATAACGTCAACGGTTTTTAAACCATGTACAAGTGCAGCTTTTGCGGCAGTCTCTGCTGCCATCTGTGCCGCATACGGAGTAGATTTCTTTGAACCTCTAAAGCCAAGACCACCGGCGCTCGCCCAACTGAGTGCGTTTCCTTCGTTGTCCGTCAATGTAACAATCGTATTGTTAAAAGAAGACTGGATATGCGCCTGTCCATGTTCAACGTTTTTCTTGACACGTTTTTTTGCTACTTTCTTTGTTGCAACTTTCTTTGCCATTTTAAACTAACCTACTTTCTTTCTTTTTGTCAATATGCTACCCTGCCTCTGCCGCCGCTGCTTTTCTTATCTGCGGCGGTACGCAAACCGTACTTTTAGTCGCCTTTACTTTTTCTTATTGGCAACTGTACGCAAAGCGTACTTTCAGTTACCTTTATTTCTTCTTGTTAGCAACTGTACGCAAAGCGTACTTTCAGTTGCCTTTATTTCTTCTTATTAGCAACTGTACGCAAAGCGTACTTTCAGTTGCCTTTATTTCTTCTTATTAGCAACTGTACGCTTGGGACCTTTTCTTGTCCTTGCGTTTGTCTTTGTCTTCTGGCCGCGGACCGGAAGACCTTTCCTATGGCGGATTCCTCTGTAACATCCGATCTCCTGAAGCCGCTTGATGTTCATGGCTACTTCTCTTCTGAGATCGCCTTCCACCATATATTCCGCATCAATCACTTCACTGATTCTCTTAACTTCATCATCTGTCAGTTCCCTTACGCGGGTATCAGGATTCACCTTTGCTGCTTCAAGAATTTTGTTTGCACTTACTCTGCCTATCCCATAAATATATGTGAGGCCAATCTCCACACGTTTCTCTCTGGGTAAGTCAATACCTGCAATACGAGCCATTTACATTTCCTCCATTTACTTTAATAGTTACTAAGCTGATTGGGGTACGCATCCGCACCCAACCGGAAAAACCATTCCGACCTTTCCAAAACCGCTCTTCTATGGCTGTCCCAAAATTCCTTCCGGAATTCTCCGGGATTGCTCAAAAAGACCGTCCGCCTTGGTATCAACAAGTAATCTCCGCAGGTTCCTTCGTTCAGTAAGATTCCCTTAACAGCCGCCCATTCCATACAGGCTTCTTCCTGCCGCCATCTTTGGGAACACATGCATCTATGTGAATCGGTGCCATTTCAGTAAATATTTCCCATAAGAAATATGCATGCAGACACCTCCTAATTCCCAGTCAAACATATCTTAACTAAACAAGGCCCCACCGCCGTTTCTTATCCGAACCGGCCGGGATTATCCTTGTCTCTGCTTGTGCTTCGGATTTTCACAGATCACCCTGATTCTTCCTTTTCTTTTAATGATTTTGCATTTTTCGCAAATCGGTTTTACTGATGATCTAACCTTCATGTTAAACCCTCCTTTCAAAAAGACCGTCTCACATTATACCATGGCTTAACGGTATTTGCAAGCCGTTATTGCATGTTTTTTTGAATTTTCGTAACAGTTCAGCCTGAATGTTGTGTTGAGAGGCGGACGCACGGGAGGGATTTT
>CAJUIM010000114.1 GCA_910586275.1 uncultured Lachnospiraceae bacterium
ACCAATGCCATTTATATTCACATAGGCCGCAGCCCGCGTCAGGAATGATGTTTTTATTCGGACGCGCTTTCGCTCTGCGGCAAACGCAGCGGTACTAAGGCACTAAAATACAGTGCCTAAGTGCCGGCGTTTTTCGAAGGTCCGAGTAAAAAACATCATTCCTGACGCGGGCTGCGGCCTATGTGAATATAAATGGCATTGGTTTTCAGCCATGCCGTTTTTCAGACCTTGACGGCTGGCTCCATGTCCGGCAGGAAAGCATTTACCGTTTTCTGACGATCCCTATAACGCAGATGACCTCCGGATCCGATGCCATATTCCTGACGGCCTCCTGCAACGCAGCGTAACTGCCCTTTGCCGCATAGCAGCGTCTGCCCCGGTCATAAGAATATACATTGTGCAATGTATATTCCCCCTTTTCATCCTTAGTGACTGACACGGTATGTATCTCTCTGGTAATGTCATTCCGGTCATTATAAGCCGTCACGATTACCGTATCGTTCTCTCTCCCAAAGATTTCCAAAGTTTCGGGATCTCTGCTGTCCGTCATTCTCACCTCATATCCGCGCTCTTCAAAATAGCAGGCTATTTCCTTCGGCGACGTGCCAATCGCCCCTCTGAGAGCCGCCCCCTTCCTTTCATACCGGGCTATCAGTTCCGCCATATCCAAGGCAGAGACATGTTCCCCCAACGCCAGCTTCGCATTATAAGCCGCTATAATCTCACAGCCCGAATAAGCCATATTGGAACGTTTCGAACACCCAAACCGTACTTTTCCCCATTCCGCCTGATTTTCGATATATCTCCCAGCTTTCAGCGGGCTGTCCTCCGCCAAGAGCAGTTTTCGGTTTTCCTTCCTGTTTGCGGCAATCCTTGCCTCCGGCATGCGGAAAAGCCCTGCGGCTTTCCCATAGAACCAAAGCATCTGCCTGTTGGTGACATAATGCGGTATCCATGATTTCCACCATGCCTTTCTGCCGTTTCCCATATGTCCCCCTCCCGATGCCTTTTTCTTATATTCTTATGACCGCAGAATCTTGCCCATTTCCTTCCCCTTGGCAAGTTCGTCTGCCAATTTGTCCAGATACCGTATGTCCCGCATCAACGGATCTTCGATTTCCTCTACCCGTACGCCGCATACTGCCCCGCGGATCAGTCTCCGGTTCTCATTCATGCACGGAGCGTTCCGGAAGAAATCCCCATATCCGGTCTGCATCCCTGCCAGCCTATCCAATTCTTCCTGGGAATATCCCGTCAGCCATCGGATCACTTCGTCCAGTTCCTCCTTGGAACGGCCTTTTTTCGCTACTTTATTAAGCAGCAGCGTATAGATTTTCGCATATTCCATTTTATATACTTTTTCGTTATCCATGTTAATCTCCATGCCGTCTTCGGCAACTCCTACAGAAATGAAAAGCGCATCAAACACGCTCTAGGGCAGGCAATGTCATTCACTTAAGCCGCAGCCCGCATCAGGAACAATGTTTTTATTCGGACACGCTTTCGGGCTGCGGCTTAAGTGAATGACATTGCTAGGGCAGGCCCGGGCTAAAAAAGCCGTTCTTCCGCCCCGCTGTGCGCAGCCGGAAGAATGGCTTTTCCCTAAATACAATTTCTGTCGGTTATATGTCATGATTTGTCAGCCGTTACTTTACAACCCTTACCCTGAACACGCCGCCAATGGACTGTAGTTTCTCAATCATCTCCGTGGTAGCCGGGCTTTCCAGATCCAGCATCGTATAAGCCACTTCTCCTTTTGACTTGTTCATCATATCGGTAATGTTGATGCCCTGATCTCCGAAGCAGGCTGTGAACTTGGTAATCATATTGGCAATATTCTTATGGAATATGGCTATTCTCCCTGCCTGCGCACAGATGCCCATATCACAGTTGGGATAATTCACACTGTTTACAATATTGCCGTTTTCCAAGTAATTCATCATCTGCTCCACGGCCATTTTCGCACAGTTGTCCTCAGACTCTTCCGTGGACGCACCCAAATGAGGGATTACGATACACCCGTCCTGACCCGCCGTGGTAGAATTTGCAAAATCGGAAACGTACTTGCGGATCTTCCCGGCCCGGATTCCTTCCAGCACGGCCGCTTCATCTGCCAGCAGATCCCTTGCAAAGTTCAGCAGAATGACCCCGTCCTTCATTTTTCCGATAGCCGCCTGACCGATCATGCCTTTGGTGCTGTCCATCAGCGGCACATGGATAGTGATGATATCACACTGCTCATAGATTTCATCCACGCTCATGGCATGCTTCACATCCCGGCTCAGATTCCATGCCGCATGCACGGATACATAAGGGTCATAGCCGTATACTTCCATTCCCATATGCTTTGCCACATTAGCCACCTTTACGCCGATGGCTCCTAGGCCAATCACGCCCAGCTTCTTATCCTGCAGTTCGGTGCCTGCAAAATTCTTCTTTGCTTTCTCCGCCGTCTTGGCAATATCCGCATCGTCCTTATTCGCCGTCACCCAATTAATTCCGCCCACGATATCCCGGCAGGCCAGCAGCATGCCGGCAATGACCAGTTCTTTCACGCCGTTGGCATTCGCCCCCGGCGTATTGAATACTACAATGCCCTTCTCCGCACATTTATCCAAAGGAATGTTATTGACGCCCGCACCGGCTCTGGCCACCGCCAGCAGATTCCCCGGCAGTTCCATGTCATGCATGGCGGCGCTGCGCACCAAAATGCCGTCCGCTTCCTTCACATCCTCTGTTTTTTCATATTGTTCCGTAAATTTATCCAATCCTACCGCAGCAATCGGATTTAAGCAATGATATTTAAACATTTTTAACCTCGCTTCCAAAATCAAACGTTCTCTGCCTCAAATTTCTGCATGAATTCCACCAGTTTCTCCACACCTTCGATGGGCATGGCATTATAGATGCTGGCACGCATGCCTCCAACGCTCCTGTGCCCTTTCAGGTTCTCAAAGCCCGCCTCTTTCGCTTCTTTCACAAATTTAGCATCCAATTCCTCATTTCCCGTGACAAAAGGCACATTCATCAGGGAACGGTCTTCTTTCCGCACTGTCCCTTTAAAAAGCCTGCTTCCGTCAAGGAAATCATAGAGAATTTTTGCCTTCTTTTCATTATATTCCTTCATTGCCGCAAGGCCGCCCTGTTTCTTCAGCCACTTGAATACTTTGCCGCAGATATAGATTCCGTATGCCGGCGGTGTATTATAAAGAGAATCCGCATCCGCATGGATTTTATATTTTAACATAGTGGGCGTGCCCGGAAGGACATCTTCCGTAATTAAGTCTTCCCTTATAATGACGATTACCACTCCGGCAGGGCCTACGTTTTTCTGCACGCCGCCGTAAATCACGCCGTATTTTTCCACATCCACAGGCTCCGACAGGAAGCAGGAAGACACGTCCGCCACCAGCGTATGTCCTTTCGTGTTCGGCAGAGTCTTGAATTTCGTCCCGTATATCGTATTATTTTCGCATATGTAAACATAATCCGCATCCTCCGGTATATCCAAGTCCGAACAATCCGGTATATAGGAAAACGTCTTGTCTGCGGAAGAAGCAGCCTCTATGGCTTCCCCGTAAATCTTTGCCTCCTGATATGCTTTCTTCGCCCACTGCCCTGTGACAATATAGGCAGCTTTCTTATTTTTCATCAGATTCATAGGAATCATGGCAAACTGCTGGCTTGCCCCGCCCTGCAGAAACAAAACCTTATAATTATCGGGAATATTCATCAATTCCCTCAGGTCTGCTTCCGCTTCCTTAATAATGGTATCATATGCCTTGGAACGGTGACTCATCTCCATGACGGACATACCGGTTCCCTTATAATCCAACATCTCATCTGCAGCTTCTTTTAACACTTCCTCAGGCAAAACTGCCGGGCCTGCGGAAAAATTATAAACTCTGGACACTTTTCTTTCCTCCCGTATATTCATACATTATAATGCTACATTTTATGCATAAATTTTATTTTACATTTCCTGAACCTATTCGTCAACTAAAAATCATTACGGTTTTCACCCAACGGCCCATTCTGTCACTGTCCCTACCGTAACCGGCAGCACACTTCGGCTCATTGCCCGTCGGAATAGAACATCACCACCGGAGTCCCCACTTCCGCCATGTCGTACAATTTACTCATAGCTTCATAAGGCGTGTTAATACAGCCGTGGGAACCGCCGGTTTTATATATTTCACCGCCGTATTCACTCCGCCAAGCCGCATCGTGGATGCCGATATTCCCTTTCACAGGCATCCAGAAATTGACATGGGATGCATAGCCTGGGCCTGTGAGGACACGGTTACGCGCCTTGCCGTATACAAAATTCACCCCTTCCGGAGTTCCCATCCGCCTTCCGGTATTGCCGGTGACGATGGGAGTCTCCACCTCCAGCCTGCCGTCCTGATAATAATACATCATCTGTCCCGTCATATCCACTTCGATATAAGTATCGCCGATATCGTCTTTTCCTTCTTCCCATCCCTTTTGCAGATAAACAGGCTCCCGGACTTCCGTGGCTCTGTCCCGGAATGCCTGTTTCAGATATTCCTTCTCTGCTTCCCGGTCTATTTTGTTCCCATAGGTGCCGCCCTCCACGGTTACCGTTTCTCCCTTGGTAGTAAGAAAGGAACGGACGCTTCCCAGCGTATCGTATTCATCCGCCAGCTTTTCCACAAATTCTTCGATTTTGCTGTCTTCCGGCAGCAGCCTGCCCTGCCCGTCCGTCAGGAAGCTGCCGTTTTCATCCGTCGCTATCCAATTACAGACAACGGATGCATCTACCGGCACCTCTTCCTCCCCGAAACGATATACAATGCCGCAGTCCTGAAATTCCCTAATCTGTTCCCACTGCTCCATTTTCCGTTCCATTTCTTCGGTGTAGGGCAAGTCATTATAGCAGCCGCTTTCCGCCAAATCAATCCGGGGAGCAAAATCAGACAAAGCCATTTCCACAGCTCTCTGCGCTTCCTGCTTATCCAATACGTTCTTGCGTTCATCCTCCAACACATATCCGTTTTCCGTCTTGCGGATCTCCACGTTCCGGTCTTTTTCGGTCCGCGGATCCGCATAGTCGGGAATTTTTTCCAACGCAGCCGACACCTTCTCCCCATCAAAGGAAATCACCGGCATCAGCCGCTTTTCCCTGGCCGTGAGCAGATTCCTCCACCACTGATACGGATCCTGCTCCTCCAAATAATCCCGCAGAGCCTCCCGGAAGTCAAATGCATAGCCGATCTCCTCTGCCGCAATCAGATAGGACGTTCCCTGCCTGTCATATACCGTAATCCCGTCATAGGCACAATCTCCTAAGAGTTCCTGGTTCACTTCCTCCACCGTTTTTCCGGTACAATAAATGCCGTTGATCCATGTGCCGTAACTGAATCCGTTTTTATAATATTCCGAAAGCCCTATATAAATACCAAGCAGCAGGACAACTGCCAATACCGCAGGCATCAAAATCAATGCGGCCTTTTGCCGCCCTGATTTTGTCCGCTTCCTGCCGTCCCCCTGCTTTTCCCCGGCACCATAGCTGCCGGCTCCGAAACCCGCTGCGCCCATAGCTGCCATGCCGGTTTCTCCCATGCCGGATTTCCTTATGCCAGTGCCTGCCGCACCGGTCTCTCCCATGCCCAATCCGGCAAGACAGTCCGGCACTGCCCCGGTTTCCGGCTCTTCCTCATCCAATTCGATGATGACAAGTTCTTTCCTCCGAAGTCTTCGCCTGCCGAAGAACCGCCTCCTGCTTTTCTGGCTCTTTCTGTTCTTTCTATCTCTTTCTATTTTTTCTTCCCGGTCAGTTATTTTTTTCATTTTTCCTGATTCATATCTGTTTCGTCAAATGCTTCGCTGATCGGCGCCCCTGCCGGAACCATAGGAAATACCTTGTCGTCCTCGGGAATCACGCATTCAATCAGTACCGGTGCTTTCAGCGCAAGTGCCTTTTCGATTGCCGGCGCCACTTCCTCTTTTGCCGTCACTCTGATTGCCTCGCAGCCCAGGCCCTCCGCCACTTTGCAGAAATCCACTTTGTCATTCAGCACGGTCTGGGAATATCTCTGCCCGTAAAACAACGTCTGCCACTGCCGTACCATGCCCAGCACATGATTGTTTATGACAATCTGAATAATAGGGATATTATATCTGCTGGCTGTGGCCAGTTCATTCATATTCATGCGGAAGCATCCGTCTCCCGCAATGTTGACACAGACTTTATCCGGTTTTCCCATTTTTGCGCCGATGCAGGCTCCTAATCCATAACCCATCGTTCCAAGCCCGCCGGAGCTTAAAAATGTCCTTGGGCAGGAATATTTGTAATACTGTGCCGCCCACATCTGATGCTGCCCCACATCCGTAGTGACAATCGCCTGTCCTTGCGTGATACGGTCCAGTTCTTCTATGACATAAGGGCAGGAAAGTCCGTTTCCGTCATAGTTCAGCGGATATTTCTCCTTTAGCTCCTGTATATGCGCCACCCATTCTTCATGTCTCATCTGAGGCAGCTTCTCATTCAGCACCGTCAGGATTTCCTTCAGATCGCCCACGACGGAAGCATCGGTACGGATATTTTTATTGATTTCCGCCGCATCGATATCAATATGCAGCACTTTCGCATTGCTCGCAAACTTTCCCGGGTTTCCCACTACCCGGTCGGAAAATCTGGCACCCAATGCCACCAGCAGATCACATTCGCTGACGCCGAAGTTAGAAGTCTTTGTCCCATGCATGCCGATCATGCCGGTGTAAAGCGCATCATGCCCGTCAAATGCCCCTTTCCCCATCAATGTATCGCAGACCGGCGCATCCAGCTTCTTGGCAAAGGCCGTCACTTCTTCCGCCGCCTCCGAAATCACCGCGCCGCCGCCCACATAAACGAAAGGCTTCTCCGCCGCCCGAATCAGTTCCAATGCCAATTCAATATCCGTCTCCGTGTATTTTCTCATCTTGGGTTCCGTCCGAGGCACTGTCCGTACATATTCACAGCTGTTTGCCGTCACATCCTTCGTGATGTCCACCAGCACCGGTCCCGGCCGGCCGCTTCCGGCTATTTTAAATGCCTTGCGCAATGTTTCCGCCAATATATTCACATCTTTCACAATATAACCGTGCTTTGTAATGGGCATGGTCACGCCGGCAATATCTACCTCCTGAAACGAGTCTTTCCCTAACAGAGGAAGGTTCACATTACAGGTAATTGCCACCATCGGCACGGAATCCATATATGCCGTGGCAATGCCCGTCACCAGATTCGTCGCCCCCGGCCCGCTGGTAGCCAGACAGACACCTACTTTTCCCGTGGCTCTTGCATAACCGTCCGCCGCATGGGCAGCCCCCTGCTCATGGGACGTCAAAATATGTGTAATCTCATCGCTATGCTTATATAATGCATCATATACGTTTAAAATGGTTCCTCCCGGATAGCCGAACACCGTATCTACGCCCTGCTCCTTTAAACATTCTACTACTATTTCCGCGCCTGTAAGCTGCATTGTCCTTTCCTCCTCGCTTCCTCCTTCAGACAGGTATCAAGTCTCTTTCCTATTCTTTATCTTTGAGGCACTTCCAGAATAGCCCCCCTGTTGCCGCTGGTCACCAACTCCCGGTAACGTGCCAGATAGCCCGTGGTGATTTCCGGCTCCCTAGGCTGCCATTTCTCTCTGCGCTTCCCAAGTTCCTCGTCCGATACTTTCATCTGTATCGTATTCTCCGGTATATTGATACAGATCACATCTCCTTCTTCCACCAATGCAATGGGGCCGCCCACTGCCGCCTCCGGCGATACATGGCCGATGGAAGCCCCTCTGGAGGCACCCGAAAAACGTCCGTCCGTAATCAATGCCACGCTGGCGCCCAAGCCCATTCCTGCTATGGCCGATGTGGGATTCAGCATCTCCCTCATGCCCGGCCCGCCTTTCGGACCCTCATATCGGATGACTACCACATCCCCTGCCACGATTTTCCCGCCTTTAATTGCCTCGATGGCATCTTCCTCACAGTCAAATACCCTTGCCGGCCCTTCATGCACCATCATCTCGGGCACTACCGCGGAACGTTTCACCACACAGGAATCCGGAGCCAAATTGCCTTTCAATACCGCAATGCCGCCGGTTTCGCTGTACGGATTCTCAATGGGGCGGATAACTTCCGGATTCTTATTGAGACATCCGGCAATGTTCTCGCCCACAGTCTTCCCCGTTACCGTCATCAGGTCCGTATATAATAAATTCTTCTTATTCAGTTCATTCATAACCGCATAGATGCCGCCCGCTTCGTTCAGATCCTCCATATAGGTAGGGCCTGCCGGCGCCAAATGACAGAGGTTGGGAGTCTCTGCGGAAAGCTTGTTGGCCACATCCAAATCCAAGTCTACTCCGGCTTCATGGGCAATGGCCGGAAGATGGAGCATGGAGTTGGTAGAACAGCCCAACGCCATATCCATGCGCAGGGCATTGAGGAACGCTTTCTCCGTCATAATATCCCTAGGCTTAATATCCTTCTCTACCAATTCCATAATCTTCATGCCCGCATGCTTTGCCAAACGGATACGTTCCGAATAGACCGCAGGGATTGTGCCGTTCCCCTTCAGCCCCATGCCCAAAGCCTCCGTCAGGCAGTTCATGGAATTGGCCGTATACATGCCGGAACAGGAGCCGCAGGTAGGGCATACTTTTTCTTCAAATTCACACAGTTCCTCCATGCTCATACTCCCTGCAGCCACGCTGCCTACCGCCTCGAACATGGAAGAAAGGCTTCTCTTCTCTCCCTTCACACGCCCTGCCAGCATAGGACCTCCCGAGCAGAAAATCGTAGGGATATTCAGCCGTGCCGCCGCCATCAGCAGCCCGGGCACATTCTTGTCGCAGTTGGGCACCATCACCAGACCGTCAAATCCGTGTGCCAAAGCCATGCACTCCGTGCTGTCCGCGATCAGATCCCTGGTCACAAGGGAATATTTCATCCCGATATGCCCCATGGCAATGCCGTCACAGACTGCAATGGCCGGGAAAACCACCGGCATGCCGCCTGCCATGGCCACTCCCATCCTGACTGCATCCACTATTTTATCCAAATTCATATGTCCCGGCACGATTTCATTGTAGGAACTGACAATGCCGATCATCGGTCTCCTTCTCTCTTCTTCGGTATACCCCAATGCATTGAACAGACTCCTATGCGGTGCCTGCTGTGTACCTGTCTTTACAGAATCGCTTCTCATTTTCTTCTCTCCTTCTCTGCCGTCCCGCATCCGCAGCACGATGTTTGTCTCATATCCGCTCCCTGCTCTTCCCTTCCAATGAGCCGCTCAGGTTTTGCGTCATTTTACATATACAATATATTCTTTGTTCTCATACAAAGGCTCCATCCCGTTTATATACTCCCACGGAACAGAGTCATAACTCTGGTAAAACTCCCACCGGTTAGCCTCCGGCTGCTCCATTTCCCGATGAATCAATACCAAATCGGAACCTTCTATCTGCATGTTGCCGCACGCAATGCCAAAACAGAATTTCAGCAGATACTGTTGATAGCAGTCCGTCACGCAAAGGGTTGCCCGTTCCTCCACGGCAGCATGCTCCAAAGCATCTTTTGCATAATATTCCGTCATGCCATACTCATTATTATAATCTCCGGACAGCAGCAATGCAAGCGAGGAGAATCCAAATACCGCTGCCAGTATTTTCAATTTCCCGTCCTTGGCATTTACAAAAAAGCGTTCTATTCCCTTGCGGGATCCTATCCTATATGTTTCCGCCCTTTTCCTCCACGCTTCCCTTCCGAACACGGCCAGTGCCTGAAGCATGGCGGTAAGCAGAAGTGCCAAAGGAATACCCATATAAGAAAACACCCGGAAATACGGCAGTTTACATTGTACGGCCAAAATCACCGGCGTAAATACCATCATGCCCGCAAGCAGCACGGAGAGAAAAACCTGCTCCTGTCTGCAAGCCTGCCGGTAGGCATGGATCCCGGCAGCCACTGTCCCGATTATTCCCACTGCTATGACAGCCATCAGGAGCAGCCCCCGGCCGGAATAAAAGTAATCCAGCAGAGAGCGTATCCATACGGCAAACGCGGCAGCATACCCTTCCCGTTCCACGCTCTGTATATAAGGAGAAGCCAGCATATAATCAATCCCTGTCTTCATAGCCTGAAAAGGCGCCGACAGAATAATGGACACATGCCCCCTTCCGTAATAAGCGCCCCCTTCCGCTTTGCTCAGCAAATTGGAACCGATTGCCAGCCAAATAACGCCATATAAAACAACCGTATGCAGTGCCGCCGCCACGCTGACCGCAATCAGCCGCAGCAATTTCTTTGTCTTCCGGCATAAAAGCAGAAACAGCCCTCCGATGATACATATCGGCAGCACCCAGTAGACACTGCTTGGCAGCACATACAGACCAAGCGTCAGCGACAGAGAAAATATTATGTAATATTTTCTCTCGGCCCGCCATCCCTTTTCCTGCCCAAGCCCGATCTGCTGCAGCATCAGAATGGCCGTAAGACAGCAGCAGGCCGCCAACGTATACCCCCTTCCCTGCACTGCCAGCTGATTCACCAGATTCATGCAGGAATACAATGCCACGCAGGCAAAACTCCATCCCCGGCTCAGATGCCTCTTTCCTACCTTATACAGCAGAACAAGATTGGCCAATGCACAGAGATAAGAAACTCCCCTCAGGCCTATATAAGGATTGCCGAACCAGTCCAGAAAGGCTGAAAGCACGGAATAGCCCACATGGTTATTGGGCAGGGGCCAATGGATTGCCGCATATACCGGTCCCCTGCTGATAAAGTAATAATAAGTATATAATTCATCGTACCACGGTGTCAAGGCAAACATCCTGACGCCATAGTATACCGCCATCCAGAGAAACCAAAGCGCAAAAAGGCAGTTTTCCCTATCCCGCAGTTTTGCGCCTAACTTCTTTGCACCCATCTCTTCTTACCGGATTCTTTCCGCAAGCAAGTCGCCCATGCGGGAACAGGAAACCTGCTCACATCCTGCCGACATAATGTCACCTGTCCGGCAGCCTTCCTTCAGCACTTCCTTTACCGCAGTCTCTATGGCATCCGCTTCCTTATCCAAATCAAAAGAATATCGGAGCATCATGGCCGCGGACAGCACTGTGGCAATAGGATTCGCAATGTCCTTCCCTGCAATATCCGGCGCGGAACCATGGCTTGGCTCATACAGCCCGAATTTCGTGTCGTTCAGCGAAGCCGAAGCCAGCATTCCGATAGATCCTGTCACCATGCTGGCCTCATCGGAAAGTATATCCCCAAACATATTTTCCGTGAGAATCACGTCAAACTGTGCCGGATCTTTTACCAGCTGCATGGCACAGTTATCCACTAACATATGCTCCAAGGCAACTTCCGGGTAATCTTTGGCCACCTCTTCCACCACGCTTCTCCAAAGCCTGGAAGAATCCAATACATTGGCCTTATCCACGCTGGTCACTTTCTTCCTTCTCTTTCTTGCAATGTCAAAACCTTTCACGGCAATCCGGCGGATTTCCTTTTCATCGTAAGTCAGGGTATCCACTGCCTTCCTTACCCCGTTTTCCTCCACCGTCCTACGTTCCCCAAAGTACAGCCCTCCTGTAAGTTCCCGCATAATCAGCATGTCAAAGCCCTTCTCGCTGATTTCCGGCTTCAGGGGACAGGCTTCTGCCAACTCCTCATACAGCACTGCCGGACGTAGGTTGGCAAACAGGTTCAAGGCTTTCCGTATGGCAAGCAGCCCTGCTTCCGGCCTTAAATTGGGAGGCAGCTGATACCAAGGCGAAGTCGTAGTGTCCCCGCCTATGGAACCCATCAGCACCGCATCGGCCGCCTTTGCCGTTTCCACCGCTTCCTCCGTCAGAGGAACCCCGTGTACGTCAATGGATGCCCCGCCCATGAGAATATCCGTATAATTTATTTGATGCCCATAGCATTTTGCTACTTTATTCAGTACTTTTTTTGCTTCCCGGACGATTTCCGGCCCGATGCCGTCCCCCGGAATACATGTAATATTAAGTTCCATATCCGATCTCACTCCCTTAAATTTTTATCTGCTCTTTCTTGCAGTACAGCATAAAAGCCTGCTTTTACTATCATATATGATAACGAAGCAAAATTCAAGTAGTTTACTTTTGATTGCACGGAAATCCGTAACAGTTCAGCCTGAATGTAATGTTGGGAGGCGGACGCCCGTGCGCGAGTTTTTTTAGCGGCCGGCAGCAGCGGAACTGCCTGTCCCGGTTTTCCGTGCACTTTTTTCGGCCGG
>CAJUIM010000115.1 GCA_910586275.1 uncultured Lachnospiraceae bacterium
CAAAACGCCGGAGTGTCGAAAACAAATTGCAGAAATTGAAAGACCTGTTTCTCAAGATTAATATGCAGGACTATGAAAAAACAAAGGCGACCCTGAAACTCATAGGTGAACTTGCAAAAGGGAAAAAATCAGGAGAGGAAAAAGGATGGCTTTCGTCCTCGGATATGAGAGCGCATTTCCGGGCAAAGTCAAATGAAGAATAGCATCCACTACTCCCCGGCCAATCTATCCTGAAATCCGGAAAGAGGAATACCATGCCGAGTGGGCAGAAAGTTCTTGCGGCACCAATCCCCACACTCCCCCAACGCACAGCATAGGCAGGGACGGACCGGACCCTATGGCCGGCTTCCGGCACGGCATGCCCTTCCGTCTGTCCGGCGGCTGGGGGATATGGTGTTTTCAGTTCCTCAGAAAAAATGGAGGCATTTCTTACTGCTTTTTCCGGCAGAATTGCTGCCGTTCCAGGCGGCGTTGTCTGACCGAAGGGAGTTTAGCCGCCGTGGCAGCAATCCTGCCGGAAAAAACAGTTAGAAATCCCCATTTTTGATGCGGAACTGAAAACACCATATCCCCCAGCCGCCGGACAGACGGAAGGGCATACCGTGCCGGAAGCCGGCCATAGGGTCCGGTCCGTCCCTGCCCATGCGTCCGCCACCCCACCCACCCCGGCCAACCATCAAAACATCCGCACCTCAACCCCCTTCATCAAAGCAAACCGATACCCCCTCCCCTCCAATCTCTTCACCGCAGCCTCATGCGCCGCCGGCGCAACTACGAAAATCAGCGTCTCCTTCCCCAGCCTCTTCTCAATATCCTCCGGCGAAATAATCGGCACCGAATCTTTAAAAATCCCTTCCGCCCATGTATCAATCGCACAGACCATCCGTGCATTGACATATTTCTTCCGCATCGCTTCATATAACAAATAAGAATTCGGCATACAGACTCCCCAGATTGCATAGGCAAATTCCTCCTCCGGCTTCATAGGCAGGCTGCAAACTGCCTCCTCCTCTTCCGTCCGGAAAAAAATATCCTGCTTCCCGCCACGATATATATTTTTCAGCCGTTCCCTCCCGGCAGCCAGCCCGATCAGACATCTGCACACAGAAACGATTTCCTCTTTAACCTCTTCCCCGATACATAGATTCGGCCGCCAGTCAATCTGCCCGTATTTCTCCGGCGTATATAACGGCAGAAACCGGTCAATGAACCGAAACCGCCCGTCAAACACCTCCTTCACCAGCACCACCGGAATCCCCATGGCCGCACAGGGCGTAGCTACATGAAGCCGGCTAGTGACTACCAAGGCCGCCTCATCCCGCAGCCGGTACAGCTGCTTTTCTGCCGTTTTCAAGTAATAGTCCGTCTCCCCATCCGTCAGCCTGCAGGATTCCGATTCGCTCTTTATCCTTATAATCTGCGATAGGCAGACGGCATCCTTTGCCAGTTCCTCCGGCATATATTGCGGCACAGTTTCCGGACAGTCTACCAAAAACACCTTATTCTGAGCCGCCGTTTCCTGCCGTCTCGGGAATGTCAGAGTCAGGCATCCGGTCAGAAAGGCATCAATCCCTTTCTCCCTCAGAAAAGAAACCGTAAACTCATCGCGGCATCCCACAGGCTGATGTTCCCGGAAGGATGCCAGTTCCTCTTCGGTAAGTTCCCTGTGCAGATGTATGCCGACAAAGACAGGAATGATATTCTCCGATACCGGCAGAAACCTTGTATGATATGCATAATGTTCATACATCTCTATTCCGTTCACAATCAATATTACCTTTTCCCCTTTATAGACAGCCAAGTCATACCTGTCCACCGGGATAATATCCTCCTCCTGAATCCCTATTTTTCTCAGAATCCCCAAAACCGCCATGGACTGTATGGGATCCCCAAGATTCATAGGCCTTTCCTTCTTATGCTCCAACAATCCTTTGCGGTAATATAAATATCCGTATTTCATTTTCCTTCCTTTCCTGTCCGAAGCGCTTTTCTTCCGCTCCGGAACATCCCCCAAAGCGCCCGGCTGCATCAGACACCGTCCAGCCTGACTAAGGCGTTATTCTTCGGCTTCCGGCTGATTAACGGCGGATACATCATATAATCTTTTCCGTAACAATATTCCATCACATGGCCGTAGTCTGCAGGAGCGTAAAACAGATGCCCTTCAAACTCCAGTTCAACAGGCTGTTCAAAGCATTCCCTTTTTACAAACGCAATGTTATACGGGCTTCTGTCCAATCCGTTCAGAAAAAGCATTTTTCCCCTTTTGTGCCGGCACATAGAGGCATACTTTATAAAGAGCCGATAGGCCCTTTTATTGCCTATCTTTGCAAGAAGCCTATAATATCTTTTCTTCCAAAACTTCCTCTCGCTTTCCGCCCCCATATGCGCCCAGCATGCCGTCCGAAAAAACCAGCAGATTCTTGTCTGAATGCTGTGCAGCAGCAAATTAGGCGCACCGTTGAAGATAGGGACAATGTCGATATAAACCCCCGGATGATAGCGGAAGCCGTCCCTGCCGGGTTTGGTATACACGGTCCCGTTTCTTTTCAGATGAGCATATGTAATATTACAGTCCGCCTCCTTCTCCTGCACACGGAAATAATATTTTTCGTGGTCGATTTCCTGTTCAATCACCTGCTTCAGCTTCTCATAGTCCTCATAGGGCATATTGATGTCCGCATCGTCATCCCAAGGGATAAATCCCTTATGCCGGACGGCTCCCAGCAAAGTTCCGAAAGCAATATTATATTTCAATCCGTATTTCCTGCAGATCCGGTCTATCTCCACCATCATTTCCAGCTGAATCAGCTGCACTTTCCGCAGATTTCTCCCTCCCTGCAGCAGCAGATCGGAAGCCCTCCCGTCCGGCGGCTTCAGAAGATGAGGATAGTTCCGTTCGGCAATTTTCCTGCTGTCGGCAAACACATAAGTATCCACCGACATAAAACGTACCCTCCGTACATGAAATTCGTCCGCAGAAAGCTTGGAGATACGTCCCTCCTCATTCCTGAAAATCAAGTACCCTTCTTCTTTTCCGTTCTCTCCGCCTCCCCTTTCTCCGCCTTCCGCCAGCTTACGGTTCAGTTCCCGGATGCTTGGGTTCTTTTTTATCCTCTGCATCCGGCAGATCCGCGCCCGCATTCTTCCGTATTTCTTTTTCAGCCCGGAAAACCATCTTTTATGAGGAAGAGGCGCCCTGGCATTCAGAAGACGGAACACCGCCGCCATTTCCTTTTCCGCCTTTTTATAGTCCCGTTCCGTCCTGCCCGCATAATATACCGGCTGAAGGAACAAGGGCGTACGGTAATATATCTCGTCCCCTCCCCTGCCCTCGGGCAGCAGACATTCCTCTTCCCTGAAAATCCATGTGGACAAAGTATCAAAATTCTCCCTGTTCTCATAATTTGCCACCAGAATGCCAAGAACCTCTTTCCGCTTCTCCAGCATTTCCGTCAGCCGCACATAATCCTCGTACAAAAGGCAGACAGACAATGTATTAGGGTTCAGCATATCAAAATCAAACCCATACTCCTGCCAGACCAGCGCAATGCCCGACAGCGAATATCTGATATTTTCCTGCACACACATTCGATCCACTGTCTGCAGCAGGAACAAGGCATCCGACTGTGCCTTTGTATATCCTCCCATTTCCCCATCCTCTATATCCAACAGTACATGTCGGTGTCACAATGGTTTTTGTTATGATGCCTTACCGCTATTTTATATTCCGGCACTAATTCCTTTACAAGAAAAGCCAGCCTATAATAATCTTTTCCGCTATGATAAATGGAAATTGCCAGCCTCGGCTTATAAGTCTGAATCACCCTCTTTGCCCCTAAAATAGCCTCATACTCGCTTCCTTCTATATCCATTTTAATCATGGTTACTTTTTCGTCTTCCGGAATAAGCAAATCTATTGTGCTTACCTTTACCTCCACATAATCGCTTTCATACAGAGCATCTTTGGCAAAGGCACGGTTTTCCACAATGAAACTCCCTCCTTTTGCCCTTTCCCCAAAAACTGCTTTTCCCACATGATCCGATAAGGCATACTTCATCACCGCTATCTCCGGCACATATTTTGCCTGCCTCAGGTAATCCACCGCTTTCTCCAATTTCTTCAATGCTTCTTCCATGCACTCAAAAAGATAGATCTTCTTCAGCGTAGGTCCGTAAGTATTGACAAATTTTTTTAATGTATCCCCTTCGTATGCCCCGCAGTCCAGTATCACCTCTTCCTCCGGTTTCCTCTCGCAGAACATAAAAGGCGCCCTGTATTCCGCATCCACCCTAATAACCAAATCCGAAAAGTCACATTCCCCATACAGCATGCGTCTTCTGATGACTTCCCGATAAATTGCTTTGGAAGCATCGTCATATAATAATTCTTCCGTTTTCTCCGTTAAATGCCGATTATGATATAATTCTTCTGCCACTGTGGAGAGAATATCATTCATCAATATCCTTCCTGCCATAACAGTATAATCTCCCATGGCCGATATCTGCTCGTAAATCTGCGGAATACTTGTTTCCACAGTAATGACAACCAGCGTGCTTTCCGCATTCATTGCCTGCATCCTTTCAGGGCAGACAATGGGAATGCCGTACAATCTGCCCCCATGCTTCCTGCTGTCATTATCCAATATATATTTTATCCTATCCGTAAGAGCGCCTATACGGTTCATAAACCGCATGCAGTATTCACCGCTCCCGAACAGCACAACATCCATATCCGATGCCAATTCTTTAAAATGTTCCATTGTCTGGCAAACATATTTCATAGAAACCTCCTGCCTATCTTATAAAATTATTGATATTATCAACATGCACATTAGAACTTTGGAAGATCGGGTCATGCAGGATTTCCACAAATTTTTTGTGATTATGGTTCCTCTCATCATAAACATCCATGCCGATAAATTCCTCTTCCGGTATATGTCCCCAGCCGTTCAATTTCATGAAATGAATATAATCGGCTCCCACCCTATTCCCATACTCCACAAATGCCCTCATTTCTTCAAAATTCGCAGCCTGAATCACAAAAGAAACGGACAGCTTTATAAGTTTACCTTCCCTGCGCAGCTGAGAGGCAAACTCCATATTTTCCAAAAGAATATCCAAGTTTCCGCCCCGCAGCTTCCGGTAAGTCTCCTTCCTCACCGCATCCATGGATACTTCCAGTGCTATTTTTTCATATCTGTCATTCAGCTGCTCCCAATTCTCCCGGTTAAACAGCATTCCGTTGGTGATTAAAGCAATTTTTTTATTTTGATAATAGTGAAAGACAATATCTTTATAATAGCTGCTGAAAAATAATTCCCCGTTTCCGATTCTGATGTTCCGCGGTTTTTTCAGGCACATATTTTTCACTTCCTCATGAATCATCTCCACAATCTCTTTTTTCTCCTCCGGTTCCGTAATCCTGTGCGGCCTGCAGGAAGGACATGCCAGATTACAGCTTCTGTCATAGCCTAACTGCACATTGAAATCCGGTATGGTATGCATTGTTCCCTCACGTCTTGCATTATCCCTGATTTTCCCTTCTTCCGTCAGGCAATATTCCTTCTCACGGAACATATAGCACATCTCCCCGCAGAAACTGTAAGTCCTGTTGTTCATCGTCAGATTGACAATCTGTGCCTGCACGCCCGACAGGATTTCCTCTATGCTTGTAAATTGACAGTTTCCCAATGCCAGCGTCAGGGCAGAGCAGCATGCCATTACATTCCCGTGGTTCTTAATGCTCAAAGCCCTTGTGGAATAACTGCAGGGCAGCGTATATACCGGCCGGTCATACATCGTCTTCTTCAGATAATAAGAAGTGGGCCGCTTCGGCACGCGGGGATTATAAAAGTGAAAGTCTCTGCCGAATGCAAGCCCTCTGTCCAAAAACAGCTGCTTCACCTCCGCCTCCACCGGAACTGCCAATATGAAAAAAACATTTTCCCCTCCTTGCCGCCAATCATCCCTCTCTTCTGACAGCGGACTGATTTCATAAGCAGCCAAGCTGCCGGCGGGAATGAAACAGGAAATCGGAAGCCCCGGATTTCTGCGCACCAAGTCTTCTGCCAATCGCCCCGTCCCGTAAACCGCTATCTTCTTTCCCGCCTTCGTCTTATCCATATAAAAAGTCTCGATTTCGTCCGTCAGTGCCAATAAGTCATCCAGCCAGAAATAATCTTCTTCCCGCCTCATCCCTCCGTTTTCCAAAACGGAAAAAAGAGCCTCTGAATATTCTTCACTGATTACCAGTAAGTCCTCTTCCTGTCTCTGCGCAAAATATTCCCGAAGTTCTTTCTCCTGCTCCCTGTCGGGCACTTCTTTTCCCTTCCCGAAATACATGCGCCGGACAATCTGCATCTCACGGAAAAATTCCTCTATATCCCTGCATCTTTTTTCCGTGCCGCACAAAAATATTTTCCGTCCCAATACCTCCCTATAAGTCATTGCCCTCTCCTTTCGCCCCGCAGTAATGCCGCATCGTCCTGCAAATGCCCTCCTTCAGGGAGGTGCTGCTTTTCCACCCAAGAGCACGCAGCCTGGCGGCATCGCCCACCACTGCCGGCAACGCTTCTTTCACCTCCGGAGTGTCTCTCTTATCATAGGAAAACTCTATCCCGGCCCTTTTCCCCGCAGCCTCTGCATACCTTTGCGCCAATCCGTAAACCGAACATTCACCGTCCTCGTCGCATATGTTATAGATTCCTCCGCTCTCGCCCCGGAGCAATACCTGCAGCATGGCCAGAGTGGCATCCTTCAGATACATAAACGACCTTACGGCGGTTCCGCTGCTTTTCAGCAATATGGAATTCTTTTCCCTAATCTGCCGGATAATATCTCCGTGCAGCCGTCCGTCCGTCAGTGACATACCCGGTCCGTAAACCTGAAAGGGGCGGGCAATCACGCACGGTAAGCCATATTGGGCATGGTATAGCGTGCACAGAGTCTCGGCGGCCCGCTTTCCGCAGGCATAGGCATTTCTTTTATAATTCCAGTCCAGCGCTCCGATATCCGTTTCCTTCAGCCTCCCCTCCTTCCCGCATCTGCCGTACACGTCCACGCTGCTGAGCAGCATAAACTTCTTTATCTCCTTTTCTCTGCAGAAATCCAGCAGATTGGCACATCCTTGCAGATTGGCCTGAAAAGTGTCCAAAGGATATTCCTGTCTGGAACGGATACCCGCAGGGCTTGCCGCATGTATGCAGTAGTCCACTGTCCCTCCGTATCCCACCGGATCCCGCACATCCTGAAGCAGCAGATGCAGGCCGGCCTCTTCCTGCCATTCCCCGAAACGTTCCTGTGCCCTTGCCCGGTTCCTGCATAAAGCCACAATCTTTGTACGGCAGTTATTCTTCTTATTGTTGACCAGCAAAGCATAGACCAGATAAGACATAAGGAAACTGTTTGCCCCGGCAATCAGCACCGTCCGCTCCCGAAACTGCTCCAAGCCGTTCCCGCACCTAATGATCTCTTCCACATCTTCCGCTATTATGTCATTCATAGACAATGCCCCTCCTATTCTCCTTCTCGCAAAAAAGCGGGTACAATGCGCGTGCAATCGCCAGATCTTCCGGGTAAGTGACCTTAATGCAGAAACGGTCTCCCTGCACCATGGCTATGGACACCCCCAGATCCAAAACCAGTTCACTGTCCTCATACACTTCCTTCTTTTCCCCACTGATCCGGTACCGTTCATGGGCTTCCTTCAAAATGCCATAGTTATATGTCTGAGGCCCCTGCTGCACAAACAGCTTCTTTTTCTGCAGCGTCCGGTCCGCCCGTTCTCCTCCGTCGCTGAAAGTAATGGCATCCGTAGCCTTCACCACCGTAATTACACCGTCATATTTCTTTATGTACTTATAATGCCTGTCTATGGTTTCTTGGGAAAGCAGCGGGCATACGGAAGTCATAATCATAACCGTGTCCGAGCTGCCGGCAGGCAGGGCGCATATGCCGCTGTATACCGAATCCGACCGTTCTTTTCCCGATTTCGCAATATATTTTAGCTTTGTTATCCCGTAACTGCCCGCCCACTCACGGATTTGCGGAATATATTCCTCCAATGCCACTACACAGATTTCGTGGATATTCGGGTTTTCCTCTGCCGTTTTCATGGAATACACCAGCATGGGCATGCCCGTCAATTCCACAAATTGCTTGGGGACATTTCCCGAACCGAAACGGATGCCCTTCCCGCCTGCCAAAATAACCGCATAATTCATCTGTTCATCCCTCCCTCCGGCAGTTTTTCACATACTCAAATATCCTTTCTCCCGTATGCCCTTTATTGCATACCATGCTGTTTTCATAACATTGCGCCTGCTTTCTCTTCCGTTCCTCATAACGGCCTCCCCCTGGCCCGGCAGACACAAAGGAAAGGAAAGACCGCAGGGGGACATCCCTTTCATAAAGCAGGAATTCATGGATTTTTACGTTATCCTTTCCGTTCACCTCATATATTTTCTCTTCCGTCATACCGTCTTCCGATATAGCGCCTTTCGGTAAAACGGCTTCTTCCAGAATATCCTCCAGCAAAATAGGCTTTCCGGTCAGGCCATATAACTGAACGACGGAACTTCTGTCCCCATAATATGCGTCACTGACCGCAATCGCTCTGTACATGTCGATACTGTCATCGTATATGCCCATATTGCTTTCCGTAAATTCCAAGACAATTTCCCGGTACTTTTCATACAGACCCGGCTGTATGGCATTGATTGTGGCCTCCAGCAGCGGATGAGGCCTCCACCAAAGGGCAGCTTCCTGCTGTGCTTGGAAAATACGGACGACTCTATGTAATTTCTTAAGCCAGCCTTCCGGATTTTTCAGCAGACCGCTGATGGAAGAATTGAACAAAATAATTTTTTTCTCCTGCGGAATGCCCTCTCGCCCTCCGCCATATTGACCCAGATGAAAAATCTTATCGATTTTAGGGGAGCCTAAGACCTCCGCCTTCCCCTTAATATATTCCCCCAGTCCCGCACGGACCTCCGTAAAGGATTTTACATATATCGCTTTCACTCTTTCCGATTCCAAGAAGATTTTATCCGCATGCAGGCAGGCGGACAGCAGGCACATATGCTTTCCGATTCCGCCCATGGTTATGAAATAGGGAACGTAACAAAGAAGATCGGTATTTCCTTTTAAATGAGAAGAGTAATACTCCGGCGGAACACTTGTGACACTGTTGCCCCCGTCGTATGGATTATGAATAAAGATTACATCCGGGTGACGGAACCGGATATCATATTTGTCATAAAGGGTAATGGGCACATATCCCGGGTAATTCTTTCCTTCATAATGCATCTCTCCCCATGTGCCGTCACAATTTCTGTCATAATACGGAATAGGAACTACATACGCATCCCAGCCCGGGTCTTCTGCCGCCGCCCTCCATATGCTCTCCAAAGAATCCCACATACTTGCTTTATACGGCAAAAAAACGATTTCCTTCTTTACCGGCCAGTCTTTCAGTTCTTTCTCTGCCCGCCTCAATATTTCTTCCGGACATTGCTCCATCCCCTTTGCTGGTTTCTCCGCCTGCCCTCTGCTGACCTGGTACAGACTTTCGCAATACTGCTCCAAATACCCGACGGCCGCCGTTCCCGCTCCTTCCGCGGCTTCAATCCGCTGGCCGATCCGGATTGCCGTTTCCTGACAGTGGCTCAGGCCTGCCAATGCCGCTTCATAATCCTCTTCCCGAAGCTTCACCATACTTTTCCCATAAAGCGCATACAGCCCTTTTATCATTTCCAACAATTGTTCTTTCTCATATCTTCGCATGAAACCCAAATCTCCCTTCGGAAAAGGCATGTGATCCGCATCCCGCCGCTGCCGTGACACCGGCTCGTTGCCTGCGGGAATAAAATAAGACATATTGGTCACCTGCCGGTATCCCCGCAGGTGATGCGGAAAATTCCGCTTCGCTCCCCGGTATGTCACACTGGCCGTAAAATATTCTTTTCCACTGTGTTCCCAAGGTCTTGGCATACCCAATACGCAAACCCGCGCCCGGCGGTTTGCCTTCCAATGCCGTATCAGGAACGGTATGCGCCCATCTGCCCTCTCCGCCCTGACAAATATTTATACATCATAGGATTGCCGCCCGGTCCTTACGGTAAAACCATGACCCGCAGCCATAATTTATCCGGCCGGCCTGCCCTTATGATCCTCCATGGCAAATCCCTTTCCTTTCCTGCCGGCAGCAGCTATGCTCCCCCTGCTTCTGCGGCAGCTAAGGCTCCCTTCCCGTCTTCCCCCCGGGGCATCGCATCCGTACCGCGCCTTAAGGCATTCCTTGCCGTATTTATATCATAATCCCCACGGTAACCGCAGATTCCGCAGGCAAATAAACCACTCTCCCTAATCCCTTCTTTCCCGCAGCGGCTGCATTCCCTGCCAATCCCCCTGCCAGAGACTTCCGCTATCATCACCGACTGTTCCCTGCATTTTAGTTTCAGGCGGCCAGTGATATAGCTGTTCTGCCACATGCCCGCCGGATACCGGAACTTTCCTTTAAAGCCGCAGGCCTGCGGCTTCGGCAATCTGGCAATGTAAACAACCTGTGGTCTTTCCTCCCGCAGGAAACGGTTTAGTTCTTTATTGATATAGGAACGGAGCCGTTCTTCAAGCCTCCTCTTTTGGGCACGGTATTTTTTCCTGCCCGGATTGCTTTCCTTGTTTCGGCTATCACTGCCTGTCCGTTCCCGCATCCAACAGGCATACGCTGCCTCATACGCCCCCAATTCTTCTCCATAACGGCGTCCGCTGTCCGCCGTCAGCATAATATTCATCCCCAAGGCCGCTCCTGCCCGGTTCCGGTAATCCTTATGTCTATGCACCGATACATAGACAGGAGCCTTTATTTCTATACGGTTTTCTTCCGGATACAGTTTCACATATAGCCGGCATCCGTACCTGTTACCGTCCGTCAGCGGCACAAATAGGCGTTTTCTCTTTTCCTTCGTAGAAATATAAATGCCGTGATCCGCATAGCGGTATGCCCGCTCCGCAATGGAAAAACCATCCGCTTTTTCCGTATGCGGCCTTATATGATATTTCCTTACCTGCCTGCGCAGATAGCGCCGCAGCCGTTCCGCATCTGTTTTTCCTGCCAGCCTGTCATGCCGTTCCTGAAGGTCCCCGGGCAGCTTCAATGGCATCCCGTTTAAAGCGGCAGAAAAAGCATCCGGTACTTTCAGAAGAAAGCGAAGGTAGTGTCTGTCCTCCGCACTGAAATTTCCGTTACGGCTGACTAAATAGGATATCTTCACTTTGGTTTTTGTCCACTGGCTTTTGATATCCCCTACAGCATCCATAACTGCCAGATAAAAATATACGGATGGTACCCCTCCCCTCAGTTTTTCCCGCAGTCCGCTGTCTGTCATTTTATTCTGCACCGTGTATCCGGGATAGATTGCATTCAGTGCCCGAATCCCTCCGAAACGCCCATACACATAGTTCTTTATGCTTCTATAATCTTTAGCAATTTCCTGCAATTTCTTCATATCATAAACAGGAATCGGTTCTTTATTGTATTGATGGACGGTTTTACATATCTTACTCTTCCCCATATTCCCCGTTCCCTTTTCAGTTTTTTCCATTAGTTTGCATAAAGTGTACTTTTTGGCAATAAAGACTGTAGGTTATTATTACCAAAAAAAGAAGGGACAAATCTTGCATTTTGATTAAATATGATATATAATAACTAAAGATTATGTAGTATAAATTTAATTTTCAAAAAGTACACTTTTTGGCAATAAAACATTTTATTCAACGGCTTACATATCGTT
>CAJUIM010000116.1 GCA_910586275.1 uncultured Lachnospiraceae bacterium
CCCTCCCGTGCGTCCGCCTCTCAACACAACATTCAGGCTGAACTGTTACCGGAAAACAATATTCAGACACGTTCCAACATTCGGATCCATTCCAGCACAAACTTACGCTTTTCCACCGGCAAAGCATCCAGCATTCGCAGCATGACCCGCTCTTCTTCCCGGCCCTTCCCCTCCTGTCCCGGTTCTTCCCCCTCTGCCGCCTCTCCCAGCAGAAGATAATCCACCGAGACGGAAAATGCCTCTGCCAGCGACAGCAGCGTCCCAAGGCTCATCCCTACATAGCCGCGTTCGATATCCGCATAATGCTTTTCCGTACACCCGGCCGCTTCCGCTGCCTGCTGCCTTGACATGCCGTATAGTTCCCGCATCCGCCGTATCCGTATTCCGGCCTCCGTCCGGTTATAATCTCTCTTTTCGCCCATTTCCTCACCTACTGTTTCATCCTAATCCTTCCTGCCTCCCTAGTACTTCATTGCGCAAATAACTAATTCATTCCCGGCATCTGTCAGAAAGCAATTTTTAAACACGCTCCCGCCGGCTTCCCCTACGGCTCTATCATTTCGGATTTCACTTCCGCTTCCATATCCCGCAGTATCTTCATACAGTTCACGATATATTTCCCCACTGCCGTTTCCTCCGACATCTGCACCCCATACACGCCCGACTTATAAATATCATACAGCGCCTCTATCTCCCCGATGGTAGGAATCGGCTTTGTCTCCATACTCTTCAGTATCTGCGTGGCAAGAAAGATTTTCACGTCAAAAAACAACGCCTTGTCTATAATATATTTCTGGAACCGGGGAATTTTCTGCACTCCCACATCCGTGGAAAGATCCCCCCTGTCTACCAATATGTAATTCGTCAGCGGCAGTATATCGTTAATATTGTTCACCGCCTCCAATGTCTCTATCTTCGTAATCAGATCCGTCCTCTCCCCTATCAGGGAACGCACTTCCGTCACGTTTTCCGGCCTGCGCACAAAAGAAAGCCCTACAAAAGACAGTTCCCATTTCCGTGACAGTTCTATCAGTTCCCGGTCCTTTTCAAACAGAAACGGAATCTCATTATGAATCCCCCGCACATGCACCCCTTTATTATTGATAAGCACACCGTCCGATTTGGACAGAAAGACAATCCTTTCCCTGTCCGCCTCCGCCACTTCAAACTCGAAAATGCTGTCATTCGCCCACGCCGTCATCCCCTTTTTCAAATATCTGTAAGAATCCGTATAATTGAAGCACTGACTGGGAATCTCGAATTTTTTTCCGTTCTCCACCACGATTCCGCCGTCAGGCAAGTCTTTTGTCCTTACTTTATTTCCCGGCAGATCCATAAGAATATCCGCATCCGGAACTTGCCGGCGTATCTCCCGGATGTTTCCCTCTATCTCTTCCAAGTTCCCGTGTGCCCCGTTAATTCTATAAATATTGCAATCGTCATGCACTGCCGAAAGCGGCACATCATTCAGCAAAGCCGGTCCTACCGTTAAAATAAATCGTTTCATATTTTTTCCCGCGCAGTTTCCCTGCACCCTCCTTTCTTTTTCCCCTTCTTCTCACTTCCTGAAATCCATGAACACCGCCGCGTCTTTCTTCTGCTGTCTGCGGAGCCAGTATCCTGCAATCAGAGAAGAAAGCATTGTTGTCAGAATAAGCACCGTGAAAAATTCCACGCTGATAATCCCGTAGGAATATGCCACGGTAGCCAAAACAATCCCCGGACCGCCTCTGGCATTCATCGTCACCGCAAAATTAATCTTTGTCCTAAAGCTTACCTCCGTAAACTGCAGCATAAGCAGCGTCCCTACGGCCTCAAGGCCAAATGCCATAAGGAAAAACAGGCAAAACCGGAGCAGAGAAAAATTATGCAGCAGATTCAGCTGAATTCCCACTAAGGCAAAATAAATAGGGATAAAAAAGGAAAACGCAAAGTTCCCCAAAGCCTCCATCCTTGCTTTCGTCTCCCGGTCAGCCCCCACTGCCGCCTTGACCACATACCCGACCAGAAATGCCGCATACATAATATTGATTCCGGCCATATAGAGAACCGCACAGACTAAAAGCAGAATGATGAAGCTTACGGAATAGAAATCAATGGGCTTTATTGCCTTTTTATAGGCATGCGCATGATCCGAAATCACTTTTACCGCCGCAAACAGCCCCAGCGTAACCAGAACTACGCCGGCCATGTCCAACACTCTCAGTTCCCCGCTGGATGCAATGCGGGTGGCTGCATTCAGCAAAATCCAGAGACACAAATCCTGAAATGTGGATACTGTCAGTACCGTGTCCGAAAACTTAGTATTCATAATTCCCATATCGAAAAATATTTTGGATATCACCGGAATAGAGGTAATGGCCACCCCTATCACGAATACCAGCCCATAGGCGATAAGGTTGTCCTTTTCACCGATAAAAGCCTTTTGGAACAGCGGAACAAAAGGAATGGCCGCCGCCATGGGCAGCACCGTGGCTCCGACAAAAACACAGCCCATCGTTTTTCCGTTCTCACAATCTATTTTCAGTTTTGTGTTGTATCCCGACAGGAACATAAGGAAGATTAAGCCCATCTGGTAAAAAATATTAAGTACCTTCCCTTCCTGTTCGTATGCCAGAAAAATGCTTCCCATAGCATCCGGGAAAAAATAGTATAGGCAGCTTCCCCCTAACAGCAGTCCGCCCGTGATTTCTCCCACTACCCTTGGAGCCTTGGCCTTCTCAAACAGCGTCCCCGCAAGAAACGCACTGACCAGCAGCAGGGCAAGAGCCGCCAATGTGGCTGTCAATTCTGATTCCGCTAATGTTTCTAACGTCATTTTTACACCTCTCCTTCTTTGACTGACGGAAACGAGTATCGCCTTACCAATGTCATTCACTTAAGCTGCAGCAGTGTCAGGAACGATGTTTTTCACTCGGATCTTCGAAAAACGCCGGCACTTAGACGCTGTATTTTAGTGCCTTAGTACCGCTGCGTTTGCCGCAGAGCGAAGGCGTGTCCGAATAAAAACATCCTTCCTGACGCCGGCTGTGGCTTAAGTTAACGACATTGTAGCCTTACGGCCCGTTTCCTTCAACCTTTCCGGAGCCATTTTATCCCTTTTCCAAGAAGGTGGATAAATCTGAATTTTAGCTGTTTTCTTAGATGTTATTTTCTGTTCTGGATAATCTTATATACCCTGGAAATACTCAGGTCATATTTTCTGGCCAAATCCGAGATTTCGTACTGCCCGCTGTAAAAATCGTCCTTAAGCATTCTGTTTCTGGCAGATTTGTCCTGCCATTCATGGTTTTCCGGGAAGTATACGGTGGTTCCTGCCAATTCACTTACCACGCAGCCATATTTTTCTTCTCCGATGAGTTTTTTCAAAGTTTCCAATGCCTCTTTTGAATTCATATTCTCCTTACTCTATAAATATATGGCTGCATTTCAATATTGCGGAAAAAATTTCCCGGCGCATCATAATTTCATTGGGAATATGTCCCTCTTTCAGATACTTCCGTATAATTGTCCCGCTGATTTCCACACGCCCTGTCTCATAATGCCTACATGTCCGGTCCGTTACAATCTGTTTGCATTCCGTGCAGTAATATGGCTCCCTGGTCAGCAGCAATTTTATTCCCAGTTCATGTTCCCCTGCCAGTTTCTCTGCCAGTGCATGGGCATCATAAGCCCCGTAATAGCCGCCCACCCCTGCATGGTCACGCCCGATAAGAAAATGCGTGCATCCCAGATTACGGCGGATGATGGCATGAAATACTGCCTCCCTAGGGCCTGCATAACGCATCTGAGTTTTCAGGCCGGCCATATATACCCGTTCCTGCGGATAAAATTCCCCTGCCATCTTCTCATAGGCCGCCATCACTGCCTCCTGCGTAAAATCTCCCCTTTTTTTCCACCCGGTAATCGGGTTGATGAACAGCCCGTCACAGATTTCAAGCGCCAGCCTCTGCATATGTTCGTGAGCCTTATGTATGGGATTCCTGGTCTGAAACCCGGCCACTGTTTTCCATCCCTTTTCTTTGAAAATCCGCTTTGTGTCTTCCGGTTTCAGCGCATCTTCCAGCAATTCCCTTTTAAGCAGATTTGTCTTCCCCCCAATCCGGTACGGGCTTCTGCTCTTTTCCTTCCGCACGCCCGGGTGTGCATCCGCCAGTGTGCCGAATATTTTCTCAATGTCTGCCTCTTTCATTTTAAATTTACTTTCTGTCCGAAGCTGCGCCACACATTCCCCGCCGTTCCATAAATCCACCGTATCTCCCTTGCCAAGAGAACGGTAAATATCCTCCGGCACGTCCAAAGTAACCGGTATGGTAAAAATCTGCCCGCCTGCCATTGCATAGCCGTCTGCCACGGAGCGGAAATCTTCTTCCCCCATGAACCCATCCAACGGGTACAGCAGCCCGGTTTCTATATTTATCACATCCTGCAGCGTCTCCTCATCAATATCTGCCCTTAATCCCATGGTTCCTCCTATTCCAGTTCCGCGTCCGCTCCGTCAGATGCCCCTCTTCTCAGAGGCAATTCTGCCTGCATAGCCGGCAGCATTCCCTCTGGGCATCTTACTCCTCTCCCGCTGTTTTCCAGTTCCGCGTCCGCTCCGTCAGATGCCCCTCTTCTCAGAGGCAATTCTGCCTGCATGGCCGGCAGCATTCCCTCTGGGCATCTTACTCCTCTCCCGCTGTTTTCCGGTTCCGCGTCCGCAGCTTACCCTCTATATTCTTCTCCGTATTTGTCTGCAATGTAGTCAATGACTGCCTGACAGCTTTCGTCCACGGTCATCTTGTCCACTTCCAATGTCAAGTCTGGTGTCCGCGGCTCGTCGAAAGCTGCATCTATCCCCACAATCTCTGTTCTCCCTAAGTTCTCCCGGTACATACCCTTCACATCATTCTGCATGCTCACCTGCATGTCCTTCTTCAGGTAGATTTCGTTGTACCCTGCTATCTTACGCCTTGCAAGCTGCCTGAGATGCTCCAGCGGACCTATGTTGCATATGATTCCGATAATATCATTCCGATCCAGCAAATACGCCCCAAGCATAATCCTCTTAATGTTTGCCTCCCTGTCCGCATCCGAATATCCCAGATCCCTGTCAAAGAGATCCCTTACCTCATCCCCGTCCAATACATAGCATTTCTTTCCTAATTTTTCAAAATGTGTTTCCAGTCTTCTCCCGATGGTTGTCTTCCCCGCACCGGAAATGCCAATCAGCCAGATTACCATCCCATTTCCTCCTATGCCTTTCTATATGCTTTTCCAATCTCTTTTCCTTATTTACTTCCCCTATTCCTCACCTACGTTCTCTCCCCTATTCCTTATCTACGTTCTTCCCCGTATTTCTCAAAATACTTTTCCGTAATGAAGTCTTTGATACGCTGTCCGTTTTTCCCGTCAAAATAACTTATATATTCACCAAATGCTTCCTCACGTTCTTTTTCTTTCGGATCCGTCCCGTTGGCAACCTCATTCAGAAAATCCATGCATTGCTCCGTGCTTTCCGCAAGATACAGCTTCGCGGCGACTTCCGGATGATATATTTCACAGGCTCTTCCGTCAAACCTCCTCAATATGCACATAGGTTTTCTTGTGGTCAAAGCCGAAACGATGATTCCGCAGTTCGCATCCAGTAGAATCGCATCGGAAACTTTATATGCCAAAGAATAATCGGGAAATTCATCCCAAACCATATTGGCTGACTTCCCGAAATACTGCCGCAGCCTGCCGACATCGCTTTCCGACCAAAAACCGTTTCTTTTCAATTCCGCAATATAGACCGGATGGGGGCGGAAAATAAGCGCCATATCGGTATGTTCTTCCAAGTAACCGAAGATTTCTCTGGCATACAAATCAAATGTGACATTTCCGCTGTCCCACATATGATCCGTCGTCCATAAGATTACTTTCTTGCCTTTCAGCTTTTCCCATCCTTGCGGCCATTCCTCTTCTGCCTGCATCTTTTCATATATTTCATCAAATTTAGGATTTCCTATCAGTATATAATTCTTCTGAAGCAAATTCTTTCTCTGCAGTTCTCCGTATATAAGTTTATCAAATATGTAATAGTCAACAGATTTCCCTCCTTCTGCCGCCAACTCCGCAACATGCATCGCTATGGATGCGCATTTTTGGACAAGCACAAACGGAATTGCAACAGCCATCTTAGCATTTCGCATCCAGTTGCTTATATTGTCGAAGGGAGCAGAAATTAAAATATCCGACTCTTCCAGATCCCTCTTATTATAATACGAAACCTCATATCCTTCGCTCTCGGCCAAATATCTCTTTTCCCCTTTTTCCCCATAGTTAGGCGGCTCCATAACCACTATGACAGTATGGAACCTTCTATCCTCATGAAAAGCTTTGGCCACAGACTTAATCGTGTTCCATAAATGAATCTCACCGGTAAATAATATCCTTACTTCCACTTTGGGAGGCAGGATTTCCTTGAGATTCAGCCGTGCCGCATATTCCTGCCTGATTTTCCTTTCTTCCTGCATCCAGGACTTTTCCCTACTGCATTTTATATCCGGGCTATGAGTGTCGAAGCAGACACTGTCGATCAGTTCTGCCTTTTCCGTATCATAGACAACAATGTTCATCCCCCGGCAATTTCTTGCATAATCCACTTCATTAATCCCTATATATGCCTGATTTCCTGCCTTAAAGGGCTTACTCTTTACCTCTATCCTTATTCCGTTTATCGTATGCGTGCATTCTATCGCCTCATTAAACGGCGAACGGCATTCATAAATAACGATGCCGTTATTTATGATTCCTATATATCCCCGCCAGTGCGCATTGCACAGATCCTGCACCAAATTGATTTCAGACATCTGCCGAACCATATTTTCCGAAAAATGAAATCCAGCCGTATCTTTCACGCAGAAAATAATAAGCTTATTCTGAATTAATTTTAATAATGATAAATATTCCGAAAAGGAATTTATTTCTGTCAGCTGTTTCCCCTGCTTCATAATCTGCTCTCCTCCGCTTCACAGCCCAGATACCTGCGCCAGAATTCTCCGTTGGTTATCTCCCCTGCCCGCTCCTGCCATTCCCTTTTCACCGCTTCATACCGCTTTTTTGCTAAACGCATCAATTCCCTATATGACCGATATAGTTCCTTCATGCTTCTCACATCCCGGTACGTCACAAATCCCTTACGGCTGGCAAAGTCATAGTTCAGCGCAGCCCCTGCCCGGTACAGATGAGCAATGTGAGGTTCCGCCACAGGCACCACTGCCATCCGGTCAGGCGCAAGGAATATCCCGTTCAGGAAGATAAGACGTTTCAGTCTCTGCCATTTGGATTCCTTGAATTCCATTGTCCTCTGATATGCCAAATAGTCAAAAGGCAGCGGCAGTTCTTCCATATGCTCCAGCCTATACCCCTTTTCCATGACTTTCCTGTTGATTTCCTCCCCGTCCTGCTCCTTCATCCAGTCAATCCCCCGGAAAAAATCATTTGCCCCGTCCAGCAGCAGCCAAGCGTTCCGATACCGCAGCGTAAACACTTCACGCATAAACCACCTTCCAAACTCTTTCCTAAACTGTTTCTCCGTATAGGGAATATTCCTAACCGCATTATCGATCAGCTTATTCCGGAAAATATAATAATAATAGGATGAACTGTATTTGTTTTCAAAAGGCTCATGCCATACGCAGATTCCGTTCATCAGAATCAAATGCTTCATATTCCTAAGACCATATTCCACGTCGTCCCCACGGATAAAAATGGGCAGCGGCAAGTTATCCTCCCGTACCACCTCCATCGGCATGGCACAGTAAAACCATGCATTATAGTCACACTTTTCCTCCCATTCGTTATATAGGCAGGCATCCAAAATACGAAGATCCAGCCCGCTCTTCCGGCTGATCAGCTGTCCATTGTTCCAATAACCACCCGATTCCGTCTGAAACCATTGGGCATCGGTGCGCAGCATGGCGCCTCCTACATATGCCTCCTTATATTCCGGTTTCAGCATGGTCAGAAGCCGGTAAGTACGGTATATGGATTCCGGCTGTATCACCACATCGTCGTCCATCAGCAGCACATGGGTCACCCTGTCTGTTTCCGGAAGCCTTAACGCTTCCAGCAGCCCCCGCGTGAACCCGCCCGCGCCCCCTGCATTTTTATTGGGAAATACATGTATTTTCTTACTCTTAAACTCCTGCCCGTCCAAAGTCTTTGCGTTGTCGGCAATGAAGACACGCAGCCTGCCTGTCAGTTCCGAATCGTCGTTTTCCAGCAGTTCCTGCTCCAAAATGCGCATATTTTTATACACATATTTTTCACGTCTGTAAGTACATATAATCAAGGCGGCTGAAACATCCTGCAGTTCCTCCGCATCCATCTGCGTGTAATAAAATCCGGCATAAAACCTGGCACCCTCTTCCAAAGCCATCAGGTTGAATGTATACATCCCCTGTGTCCCTCCGTCCGGGAACCGGCCGCAAATCTCCCTGACTTCCTCTGCCGTGTCACAATAAAACTCATCCACTACCCTAGACACAGTCTGCGTGGGCATTTTTTCTTTATACAGCAGAGAAACCCTGAATTTTCCCTGCAGCTTCAGGCATATGTTCAGATTCTTAAGTTTCGTGTATTTGTACCATTTTGATGCGGAAAAGCCGTTAAAATATGTATCAAAAGACAACATTGCTTCTTCTTCCAACTCTATATATTCGTCTGCCAGACAATATCTGACTTCTCCGTATCTCCTGAAAAACAGTGCTTCCTCCACGCATATGCCTGTCTGGGGATAAATAATGTTCTGCAGTCTTACCATATCCTCATCTCCCGTCCTTCCACTTCCTCTTTTTCCTCCTTTGTTCCATTCCGTTTTATCTTCATCCAATATCTCGTCCTCATCCGATAAACCAGATAAACTTTCCTCCACCGGAAAGAATTCATATAACGGCTTACCCTTTTCTTCTTCGCCAATGATACATGCAGCCTGGCATTATCCTTATGCATAAACCACTTCCGGCCTTTGAGAAAATCCCCAAAAGCCCTTATAAGGAAATATTCCAGCAGAAAATCCCCTCGGTTATGGGCATCCGAAATTTTCCCGAAAAATTTTTGCCACAGTTCATCCGGCCCGTTTCCCGCCTTGCCGGCAACCGCATTCACCACCATAGCATTCCTGCAGTCATAATATGCCGTCAGGGGAGACTGCCGGTATTCATATGTCTCATGCCATACTTGTATCCCGTTCAGTATGATAGGATTCCCCCCATGCCGCAGCCCGTACTCCGCATCATCGCAGTGCAGGAAAAAAGGCAGGGGACTGTTTTTTCGGACATACCCGATGGGGAAACAGGCAAACCACCATCCGCCATACTCCCCTCCGCGGTTCTCATTCATGTCCCAAAGACATTCCCTCTCTCCCATGTCCCTGTTCCATCCTATATGGCGTATGTCCCCGCCGTTCCATATTTCCAAGGCAGTATACTGCACCTCCGGCCTGTCCATGCGGAACATCCTCCCCGCCACCGCTTCTTCCGCATACCCTGCTCTCACAAAGGACAGCAGCGCATACAGCCGGCAGAGGCTTTCCCACTGAAGCACCACATCATCATCCATCAGAACTACATGGGTGGCCGGGTACTCTCCCAGTCTCCCCACCGTCTCCTCCATCCCTCTGGCAAATCCTCCGGAACCCCCGGTATTGGGATTATGGAAAACGGCAATTCCGTCTCCGTAACTCCCCTCAAGTTCGGAAGCATTATCAATGACGACAGCCTCCAGCCAGCCATTCTCCCCTATGCCTTCTCTTCCTCCCCGCCTTCCCGCCGCTCCGCCCTTCCTGTTTTCCTCTCTTTCCGTTTCTGCTTTTCCTGCTTTCAGCACATTTATTATCCGTTCCAGCTGTCTGCGCCGTTTGTAAGTGCATATGACCAAAGAAATACGCACATCCCGCAGAACAGCAGTTTCCGTTTCAATCCATGCTTCCAGACAGCTTTCTTCCTCTGCCCGAAACATAAAATACAGCAGGCCGTCCTGCAAGTCCCCGGCTCCTTCCACGCAGTGCCTTACCTCTTCCCTGCATCCGCAGCCGCTTTCTGCCTGCATTTCCGCCATGCAGGTGACACCGTCCGTTTTTCCTTCCCGCAAAACCCGAATATTCCCTTTCCCGCTTATTCTCCACACAAAAATAAAGTCTGTCAGATCGGTATATTTTCTCCATGCGCCTAAGTCAAATGCATTCATATAGGTATCCGTGCTGATTTGCCCGTCCTTGGGAACCAGAATCCGCCCCGCTTCCGTTTTTATCCCGCAGGATGCCCGGATATACAGTCCTTTGTCGGATCCGCTTCCGTCATATGTAACCATACGCTGCAATACCATCTATCTCACCTGCCCAATCCGCACCGCTGCGAAGCATATTTGAAAAAATCATTCAAGTATTAGAAAAAATCATTCAAGTTCTTCACCGAAACGGAAACTATGTAAGCGATATCAAAGATTCGTCTTTCCGGCTGGTAAGGCGAACAATCCGGGACTTAGGAAATCATATTGATGCAGTTTTCTTTCTGACGCAGCGAAGTATGCGCATAAAAGTCCATGGTAGTACGGGTGGACGCATGGCCTAAGATAGACGAAACCGTTTTACAGTCAATCCCCTGTTCCAGACAGGCCGTAGCAAAACCATGCCTCATGGCATGAAAATTGCAGTCCTGCATTTTACAATGCCGCAGAATCGTCTTAAATCTTTTCTGGACATTCCTCGGCTCCGTACATACGGTGCTTCCTGTCAGCAAATAAAACTCTCCGTCTTTGCGCATTGCCCTCAGGATGTCCGCCAAATATTGGGGAATGGGAATTTCCCTTGCGGAAGTCGCCGATTTCGGAGGCCGGACATACAATACCGTTTTCGGCTGCCCGTCAGAATGCTCCGGATTGGCAATGCGAGATATGGTTCTGCGTATTTTGAATGTATTTGAGGAAAAATCCAAATCCCCCCATTTCAGCCCGCACAATTCGCCGATGCGTATGCCCGTCCCCCTGCATAGCAGGACACCCACGGAAAAAATGTCATTCTTCCCCAATAAATACTCTTTCATAGGAAGGCTGTCCTGATGAATCAGAATCCTGGACTCCTGCCTGCGGCAGTGCATGCGGCAATACTGCAGCAGGCTGTCGTCCAGATCCCCCATCCGTATTCCATGGCGCAGAACCGACCGGAAAGTAATAAGCACCGAATTCATCGTGGAATCCGCCAGCCCCTTTTCCCGCATCCTGCCGATAAACGTAAGAATCTCATCCCCGCTCAGCTGCCGTAAAGCGCTCCGTTCAAACACAGGCAGTATATGCCTGTAAATGCAATAATGATAATTAAAATAAGTGCTTTTCTTCACCTCTGTATACCGCTCCTGCAGCCAAAGACCACACAATTCCCCAAACGTTTCACAGGACTGACTGCCTTTCCCTTCCCGCCCGCAAAGCGGAAACCTCCTCTCTTCTGTCTCTTCCAGAATATTCTTCTGTTTTTTTGTCTTACCCATTTTCACCGCTCCTTTCCTTCTGCATTTTCATTCCCCCGTGAATCGCCGTAATGAGAAGATCTCCGGCATTCCTTATATTATTATACTTACTGCAAAAACTATGCGTCACCGGCGGATGCAAAGCAGATACGGGAATGCTCTTGTGTTTCGGCTGAACGTATCACAGCAGTGGGCATCGTCCGGCAAGGAATCCGGCGCAGGCATAAAACCGAAAGTTGATTTCCGGTAACAGTTCAGCCTGAATGTTGTGTTGAGAGGCGGACGCACGGGA
>CAJUIM010000117.1 GCA_910586275.1 uncultured Lachnospiraceae bacterium
TCCCGGCCGGAAAAAGTGCACGGAAAACCGGGACAGGCGCTCCCGCTGCCGCCGTCCCGCAAAAAAATCCCTCCCGTGCGTCCGCCTCTCAACACAACATTCAGGCTGAACTGTTACTGGATTTTGTGAAAATCTATAATATCCAGTAGCTTTTCTGGTGATATAATGATATAATGGCAAATGTAACATTTTATGGAAGAATTGCTTTCCGGATTTGCCTTGTGGGATTCTGGCATAACAGTTCAGAAACCAATGTTTTTTAGTCCGGCATAGGAGGGGTGCCGACAGGATTAGATGATATTGGTATCTGAACTGTTATAGGCTGATGGTAAAAAGGGACGGAACGGCGCGGCCATAAAGTGTTGTGCAAAAAAATGTTGTTTTCAAAGGAGAAGAAGTATGAAACGGATGGCGGCATGTCTGATGGCACTTTGTCTGGCGGCATCCAGCATCTTTCCGGCTCGGGCTGCGGAGTCCGGCGGGACAGGGATGCAGGGGGCAATTCAGGGAAGTGCGGATGCAGATGGGACAATCGGTAACGGAGCGGTTGGTGTGTCAACAATCCCGGACGGGTCAGGAGGCGGGAGCGGGACATCCACAGACCCGAGCGGAGCGGGAGACGGTAACGGAGCAGCTACGACTCCGGAAGGTACAGCGGACGGGAGCGGAACGCCCACAGTCCCGGAAGGAACGGGAAATAATAACGGAGTTTCCGCGGCTCCGGGAGATGGGAACGGAGCGCCCACAGTTCCGGGAGGAGCCGGGGACGGGAGCGGAACGCCCACAGTTCCGGGAGGAACGGGAGACAGCAATGGTCTTCCCACAGTTCCGGGAGGAACGGGGGACAGTAACGGCCTTCCCACAGTTCCGGGAGGAACGGGAGACAATAACGGCCTTCCCACAGTTCCGGGAGGAACGGGAGACAGTAACGGCTTTCCCACAGTTCCCGGAGGAACGGGAGACAGCAATAATCTTCCTGCCGTTCCGGGAGACGGGAGCGGGACAACCACAGTTCCCGACGGAACGGGAAGCGGCAACGGAACACTGACGACACCGGGAGGAGCAGAAGGCGAAGGGGGAACTTTGAATCCTGCGGAGGGAACGGATGCCAATCTGAAAACTACGATTGACACGGTTTCGGGCGGGGTGCCCTATGGACGTTTTCTGACGGATTGGAATGATAAAGGCGTATCTTCGGATCCTATGGGAAGCATTGAAGTGGTTCTCCGGAATGCCCTTCCTATGGATAACCTGACGGTGGATGTTGCATTGGAAAAGGACGGAAATACGGTGGGCAGCCAGTCGGTGGGACTGGAAAAGAATCCGGAGAAGCATACGGTTTCTTTTTCCGTGGCATCAGGTACCTACCATCTGAAAGTATCGGCATCCGGATTCTTGGCATTTGAGCAGGATATCACGGTGAAGGGAGAGGTTCGGACGGCAGAGATCCATACCGGGTTTATTAATATGGAGGGGATTTCGTACACCAGTGACGGACTCCATCCGGGAGTCATGCTGATTGGCGATGCCAATGGCGACGGCGTAATCAATGACGCGGACAGAGAGACGATTATGGACGCTATAAGTGCGGGAGAAGCCGGGCTGACGGACCTGAACAGAGACGGGAAGACAGATGTGGTGGATTTGCAGTATTATGCCAGCGGCCGGGTGCAGTCGGAACGGGGGCTGGATACTGCGGCGCTTCTCTATGGGCATATTGCCCCAAGTGCGGTACAGGTAAATATCAATGAGGGAAATACAAAGGCAGAAGGGGATTTTGCAGGGATACTGTCCCAAGACGGCGGTTCCGTTAAGCTTTCGGGAAAAGACGGGCAGGCAATTTCGGAGACAAATCCGGTAGAAATCGGTTTCAACCTTGTAGATTCGTCACAGCAGGGAGCCAGAGTGGAGGAGATTGTAATTTCCATGGGGGATGCCGCAATACAGAGCGGCCTGCTGGTGGTGGAAACGGACGCAGGGATGAAGACGATGCAGATTTCGGAAGGACAGGTGAGGGAACTGTCCGAGGAACAGGCCAAAGTAATTCTTGAGGGGCAGGCAGAGGCAGTGCCGGCCATGCTTTCACTGGCAGAAGAATCTGTCGGCAGGTCCGTGCCGGATGCGGGTACAAAGCAGCTGACAGTTTATCTCGGCAAACAGGTGGCGGTGAAAAAAGTATCACTGCGGATTACCGGGATGGCAGGAAATCTGAACTTGGCAGAAATTACAAAGGTGGAATTCCTGAATGACATGGAGAACCGTATCCCTGAGCCGGAGATGAACATTCCGCAGAATGTGGCTGCGGAGGGCGGCAATAAATCTTTTGGCCTGACTTGGGATCCGCAGATCAATATCACTGGCTATGAGGTAGAAATCAGCCATGAAGGACAGACGGAGACGGTGCGTGCGGCTTCCAACCGTCTGGAAGTGAAATCTTTCCAAAAAGAGAAACTTGTGAACGGAGAACCTTACGGGGTACGGGTGCGTTCCGTGAACGGAACATGGACCAGCCCGTACAGTGAAATGATACAGGCAGTGCCCATCGTTACGGAAAGGCCGGATCCGCCGGACAATCTGAAAGCGGTAGGCGGGGTACGCTGTATCCGTATGAGCTGGAAAGACATGGAGGATACGGATACTTACAATGTATATTATAAAGAAGCAGGGGCAGGCTCTTTCACGAAGATACCGGATATTGCGGAGAATCAGTATGTGATTAGCGGGCTGAAAGACCTGACTACATATGAAGTATATGTGACGGGCGTGAACAGTTTAGGGGAAAGCAATCCCTCCATTCATTCGGAGGCCACTACCGTTACGCTGCAGCCGGCACAGATGCCCAATTATAAATTGCTGAATGAGTCCAAGGGCGAAGGACAGGTAAGCGCCCATATTGTCAGCGTGACCCATGGCAGGGGAACCATGGAGGACAGCCCGTTAGATCAGGATGCGCAGAGTGCATTGGGAGCCGTGGATAAAGACTTTGGTTCTTACTATTATATTGCGGACTGGGATGACGGCGCGGAATATGTGGCTGCCAATAAAGGGCTTCTTTTCACGCTGGATGACTATTATAAAATGAGTTATATTACCTTTGCGGAGCCGGAGGATGTCGCTTCCTATAATAAGGTTTCGGTTTATTATTATGACCAAGAGAATCCCAACGGCACATATGCCAAGAATGTTTCGGTGCTGCAGAGGACAGATCCCAACGGAAGGAAATACTATCTGATAAAATTGGCACAGCCGATTACGGCCAATAAGATACGACTCGGCTTTGCCCGTGGGTATGGGCTGCGGAACATTTCCATTGCGGAAGTGAATTTCTATTATTACGACAGCTTGGAGGACGATATCCTTGCATTGTACGGAGATGACTTGCACACGACCTTGAAGGAAGGGGTGACAGAGGCTACAATCCGTGCGTTACAGGAACGTCTGGATACCGTGGATGCCAAGAGCGGAGAGTATCATCCGGAGCGGACGGTACTGCAGAAGGAACTGGATAATGCGAAAGGGTTGCTGCAGTCAGGATTCCGTGACGTGATTAAGGTAAATACGGAGATAACGGCAAAGAAAGACGGACATCTGGGCTTCAGCGGCCTGAATGCTTGGCAGCCTTTGGGTGTGACGGCCTACGAAGGGGAACAGCTTATTATTTATGTCGGGCATAACCAACTGAAGACAGGATCCAATTCCGCGCTGAATCTGATTGCGACACAGTATCATGCGGAAGCGGGAGCATTTGCGTCGCAGGTGGCGACACTGAAAGTAGGGCGGAATGAGATTACGGTACCGTCCATTCAGAGCCTTGCCTGTGAAGGAGGCGGCGCACTTTATATTCAGTATACCGGAAACAATGCCAATGACGAATATGCGGTAAGGGTAAACGGCGGAAACAGAGAGCCGGTGCTGAATCTGTACGGAGTCACCGATGCGCAGGAACGCAAGACGCTGATTACCGATTATGTAAAGGAACTGGAAACCCATGTTGCGTCTCAGGAAGAACAGCACAGGCAGGTGCATGAAACTGCCGGGGCAGGCAACAAAGTGAACCGTGCGTACGATAAACAGAACTGTATTATCGGTGCAACGGACATTATGCTGAATCAGATGATGCTGTCGGTATCGGCAGAGCAGATTTTGGCAGGGCTTGGGAACGGATCAACGGAACAACGTGCGGAGAAACTGGATCAGTCCTTGCAGGCAATGGACGGGATGATGCATTTATTCTACCAGCATAAAGGCTTGAGCGCGGATGCTTCCGCTCCGGCAACGGACCGGCTGCCGGCTCAGCATCTGAATATCCGTTATATGAGAATGTTTGCCGGAGCGTTTATGTATGCTTCCGGGAACCATATCGGAATCGAATGGGGTTCCGTGCCGGGGCTTGCTTCTTCTTCGCCCGTAGTTACGGACGGAAACGGCAAATATGTGGCCGGAAATTATTTCGGCTGGGGAATTGCCCATGAGATCGGGCACAATATTAATCAGGGAAGCTATGCCATAGCGGAAGTGACGAATAACTACTTCGCACAGCTTGGAAAATCAAGGGACAGCAACGATACCGTGCGCTTCCGGTATGCGGATGTGTATAAGAAAGTAACTTCCAATACGGTAGGGAAGCCATCCAATGTGTTTATCCATCTGGCGATGTACTGGCAGCTTCATCTGGCCTATGACAGAGGATATAACTTTAAGACATATGACAGCTATCAGGAACAGCATGACAATCTGTTCTATGCCCGTGTGGACTCTTACAGCAGGAATACTTCGCTGGCGCCGGGCGGACTGACATTAGGCAGCGATAAAGATCAGAATATTATGAGACTGGCCTGTGCGGCGGCAGAGAAAGACTTGACGGAATTTTTTGTACGCTGGGGTCTGGTGCCGGATGAAGGAACGGCTGCTTATGCGGTACAGTTCCCCAAGGAGGAGCGTGCGCTGTATTATCTGACGGATGATGCAAGAGTATACGAAATAGAACATGGCGTGGTAGGTTCGGTGAAAGGAGCCGATGTCATCGGTCAGGGAAGCAGTGCATCCGTGAATGCCCAGATACCCAATGAAGTGGTGATTTCTGTTCAGGATACCACCGGTTCGGATGCCGTACTGGGATATGAGATTGCCAGATATCATTATGAGGACGGAAAACCGGTACGTCAGGTAGTAGGATTTTCCACGGAAACTACATACCGTGATGTTGTGTCCTGCCTGAATAACCGAGTGCTGACTTACGAGGTGACCGCAGTGGATAAATTCGGATACCGTTCTCAGACAAAGGTGATTGGGGATGTAAGGATTGCCCATGACGGCAGCCATGACAAATCCATGTGGACGGTGACGACGAATATGGTTTCTGCTGACGACCATAAGGATACGGGTACGGAAGAAGATCCTTGCGATCCCGAAACCGTCTCCGCGGTTTACCGGATTCTGGACAATGATTACAGCAATACTTATTTGGGTCAGTCCACCGGCGGAAATGCGGAAATCATGCTGCACTTGAATCAGGTACTGGCAGTATGCGGACTGAAATATACGGTTGCTTCCGGCACGCCGGTGAGCGACTATGAGATTCAGGTAAGCGTAGACGGCAGCAACTGGACGACGGTGAAGAGCGGGCGGTTTGCAGGCCAGTCGGGGAGCCAGACGGTATACTTTGAAAATGAAGCAAAGGATCCTTGGATTTGTACTTACGATGCGGCTTATGTGAAAATTACGGCACCGAATCAGAGTTCCATGCATATATCGGAAATCGATTTGTTAGGGCCTACAGGGGACAGCGTTTCCTTCGGCGTAAGGGAAAATGACACGGAGGGCGCGGTAGGCATCCTTCAGGCAGATTACCCTTATGAGTCAGGCAGCGGAAGCCGTGTGATTCCGGCAGGGTCACTGGTCTTCACCGGAAGCTATAAAGGAAATCCGGCTTACAATGTGGTGATGATCTATGACGGAGACGGCAATGTGGTCGGCGGCGTGGATGCGGACGGAACCGTGAAGGCAGATCAGATTATATTGGCCAACGTGCCGGAAAACGGTATGCTGGGCGAGGTGAGCGACGGAATCTGGATTTACTGGATCGAGCCGGAGAACGGACAGCTGCCGGATCTGACAGGCAAGATAGTACGGGCACAGCTGTACCGCGTGGATAATGCCCTGACCAATGAGGGACAAAGGCTGGTAAGCGATACATTGCCTTTGCAGATCCCGGCAGTATTGGACGGCATTACTTTGAAAGGCAGCACAGAAACTGGAAACTAGGAGATAAGAAGTGAAACGGATTAGGATTAAATTATATTGGTTGATAATGTTGTCTGCCCTCTTTTTCCCGCTGCAGGTATCTGCAGCGGGGAGAGATGCGGTAGTCTTGGGTCAGGACGGATCCGAGGTGGCCGTATCGCTGAATATGAGTGAGGCGGAAGAAGAGAACATCACGGCAGTTTCGGTGTCATTGAAAGTAGATGCAGGAAACAGCGAACTGGCGGCAGTGGACTTTGCGTTTGCGCCGGAACTGAGCGAAGCAGAATGCGGCTACCGGTATTCTGAAAACAGTGACAATACGGGGCGGCTGGACATTTATGCGGTAACTGGGCATGCGCAGAGCCTGTTCCGGGAAGGAAAACTGAATCTTGGAAATGTGAAGGTGACGCCCGGTCAGGCACAGGATATGACGGTGGAAATCAGCTATTGCGACGGGTCTTTTCAGACGGCAAATGCAGCTTACGGGGAAAAACTGCCGGTGGTGGAACATTCGGAACCGGTGCAGATGCAGTTTGGGGAAGAAAAACCCCAGCCCGACCAGCCGGGAAATGACAATAATAACGGCAATGGCAGTAACATGGACGACGGGCTGTACGATGAGGATACCCAGTTTGAGAATAATCCGGCCGATTCTCAGCTGATTCCGTCGGATATTATCGGAACCGATAGGAATCAGAACGGCTTACCGGATCTGAGCAAAGGGCTTGGAAAGGAATCCAAGATTAAACTGAAAACCTCTGGCAGCAGCAAAGATAAGGTAACGGTAGTGGCGCCGGAGGACGGCATGTCGAGCATTCTGATTTCTAAAGAGGACGGCGACGGTGAAGTGCCCGGCAATGCTCCTCAGGAAGAAAACGGGACGGAAGCGGAGAAGGTAACCGAAGGAGAAAGCAAGGATGTGGAAGAAATCCTTCTGGATCAGGTGAACGGCGGCGCCGTGACTCCGAAAAGGAAAAGCGGGACGGTTTTGGCAGTCAGCCTTGTAATAATTATAGTCATTGTCCTGATTGCCTTGGCCATATTCTTTTTTGGAAATAAGAGAGACGAGGAGAGAGAAAAGGAGAAGGCAAAGAAGAGGCAGGAGGAGCGGAGGAAAAATGCCGCAAAGAAAAAATAGTCTGCGGAAAAGGCAATGCATAAAGGCAATGCATAAAGGCAATAAAGAATCCGCCTGACATAGAACGGAAAACTCAATACCGGAAAAGCAGGAGAGCCGCATAGATATTTTCTATGCGGCTTTCCGCTGTGGTTTGGACGGAGTGCCGGATATTTTCCTTCTTTCCGGAAAAGTGTATGTCCTTCGTATTCTCATCTTTGTATGTATATGGGTAGTGACAAACAGTGAGGAAAAGGTTATAATGACTTCTATGATTTGTAAATGATATTGAGTAAGCAAAGGGGCATTGCGGAATAGGAGTGGGTAAATTTATGATGCCGACAAGAGAGGAAGCGGAAGCACTTTTAAGGGAAGCGGAAAAATGCAATCCGGGGCCGTGGGGCAATCACAGCCGGGTAGCCGCACATTGTGCAGAGAGGATTGCACAGGAGTGCGGCGATATGGATGCGGATAAGGCGTATATATTGGGGCTGCTGCATGATATCGGAAGGAAATTCGGAGTAAGGCATCTGGGCCATGTGTCCGACGGGTATTCGTATATGATGTCTTTGGGATATGATGAGGCGGCAAAAATATGCCTGACTCATTCCTTTCAGTCCAAGGTTCTGACGGAATATATCGGAAAGTTCGATACGACGGAGGAAGAACTGAAAATGATTCAGGATGGGTTGGAAACCGTTGCTTTGGATGAATATGACAGGCTGATTCAGTTATGCGATTCCATGGCAGGGGCAGAAGGCGTGCTGGATATGGAAGAGCGGATGGGGGATGTGAAGCGCAGGTATGGTGCATACCCACAGGATAAGTGGGATTTTAATCTGGGTTTAAAGAGAAGTTTTGAGGAAAAAATGGGCCGGGATATTTACGATGTGGTAGAGAAGGATACTTTCTGCATCGGAGCCGACGTAAAAAAACAGGCTGAGTTCTTTTATCAAAATGCCAATGCGCCGGTACCTAATCGCCCCAATTTGGTGGGAGTCACCGTATTGATTGAATTTAAGAACAAACTGCTTCTGGAACATAGGGCGGACAGTGAACGGTGGGCAGTAATCGGAGGGAGCCTTCGGGCGGACGAGAGTTTTCTGGATTGTGCGCTTCGGGAGACAATGGAAGAAACAGGGATTGCATTGGCAAGGGATATGGTCGGGCCATATAAGCTGTACGATGATCCGTCTATTATAATCAGCTATCCGGACGGGAATGTCTTCCGGTCCATTATGATGGTATACCGGACGAAACTGCAGGAACTGCCGAAACTGTCATGCAGCAAGGAATCAAGGGAACTGCGTTTTTTTACGAAAGAGGAATTATCGGACATTCCCATTGTGGAGACACATATTCCGATTTTGCAGGATTATCTGGAAAGCAATGTCATTCACTTAAGCTGCAGCCAGTGTCAGGAACGATGTTTTTAACTCGGACCTTCGAAAAACGCCGGTTATGCTGCGGAAACGGCAGGGAGGCCGGGCATAAATAGAAAGTGAGGCATATCATTCCCGATGGGGAAGTGATGAGGGATGCCGCTGCACGGCGGCATCCCGGTAGTAGCTTAAAGTCAGAAGTTTTTTGTACCGTCTCAGAACCGGTCTGTCATAATAGACAATGTTTCGGCAATAGAAGTTTCTATCGCAAATGTATTGATTGCATTTATGTCGTTTCCGCGCTCGTTTTTCAAGACTAATTCCACTTTACACATATTATAAAGCAAGCCTACAAGAAGCACCGTATTTTCCGTTACTTTTTTCTCTTCTTCCGTAAAACTATCCCAGTTCTTATGTCCAAGCAGCGTCACTATGCTTGTAAGGCCGTTTAAATGCTTCTGGTAAACGGAATTTACAGAAGACAGAATATCATAATATCGATTGGATGTGCTTCTGAGCCTTGCCAGATAGTTGCAGGTTTTATTGATTTTTTCTTCCGCCTTTAACATCTGCGCCTGCGCTTCATCCGCTTTGTCGGACAGCTTTTCGCCCGTAAAATTAAAGATGATGCCGCCGACCAATAAACCGACACCTAATGTGGCCGCTCCTAAAACAGTTGTTCCGAGAGCAATTCCGCCTCCGCCGGCAGCAATGGCTCCTCCGCCCAGAGCAGCTAATGTAGCATTTGTCAATGCCGCGCCGCTCAAGGAAGCGATGGCAGTCCCTGTAGAAGCGGTTCCTAATGCCATGACGGCAGCAGTGGTTGCTCCGGCAGCCGCAAATCCGCCGGCAGCGCCTAGGCCGGCACCGCCTAAGCCCCCGAGAAGCATACCTGCGCCGATCGATACTTGTTTTAATTTTTCCCCGTCATATTGCGGTAATGTAATTCCGTTTTTTGAATAGCTTTCAAATATGGGTCTGTTTTTGATTTGTTCGAATACATCGGAAAACCGATTAAAACTCTCCAATATTTCCAATTCCAGCGTTCCCAGCCTGTCCATATCTTCACTGGTGGCTATATTCGCTTTCTCAAATTTTTTAAGATTTCTTTCATGCTGCTTTTTTGCTGATTCCATGGTATCGTTTGCTTCTTTTATCTTTAAGGCTCCATGTACCCCTGAACCGATTCCGATAGTTCCGGCAATCACAGCCCCGACTCCTAAAATCAATGGTAACGGCATACTTTATTCCCTCCTCTTAAGTTTTAATTTAATAACGGTCTTTGGCGACAGATCTAAATTTCTGCAGCATTCGCCGCAGCTATCACACGCAAACATTATCGGAACTCCAATACGGAAGAACTGTCATTCATAAAATCATCGAAGCTGCCGCTGTAAGGAAGCGGAATGCCAAGTGCTTGATATTCGTTGATCAATATGATGTTCAAATCCTCCTCACTGCTTGTCTTTTCCATCATCGCCGCTAATTTGTTATATTGTTGGGTTTCACTCCGGAATCTTTCGTAATCAATCTGCGCAAGCTGCGACAAGTATAAAGACAATGCTTCGTTTATTCTTATATAGGCATCCAGCTGTTTCTGAAGCGGAAAACTTATTCCCAATCGTATGCAGACTTCCCTGAATACAAGTGAAACCAGGCGGAACCAAGCCACAATATTTAACCTTAAAAAGAAATTCACCCAATTGCCGCCGGAACGGATGGCAGCGTCCGCACCGTCCATAAGGCAAAGCGTCCCATCTCCGATAATCAGCATAATACGCAAATCATCGTGTTTTTTGGTCGGTATACATTCGGCAAGCGGTTTTTTATGATAGAAATAATGTTTCATGGCCCACAGCAGCTTTATGAGCAGATCGCACAATACTACCGGTATGGCCATTGTAAGCCCGAATCTGGCATCATACCCTTTTTGGAAGACTTTAGTGGCAACAGTTGCCAACGTATTTCTGTCTTCACCAACTTGAAAATTTCCGAAATCACATAATAGAAACAATTCATAAAACGGGATTACAATACCGCTGCCTCTTCCCGAACTTCCGGAACTGCCCGCCACATCCGACATAATATGCCCAAGCCAGTTGGCGGCGCCGCAGAATAATTTGGAGATAAAATTATGGCCTTGCAGTTCAAAAGTATCTGTCTGAATGGTAATAAGCTGTCCATTGCTTAAAAACGAAGCAGTGGATGTAAATTGGTTGAGTATGGAAAAGAATAATCCGATGATATCAGGAGAATGCCCTAACGACTTCATATGATGATTTTTTGTGGACATATCAAAAATTCCGCCGACATCAGCCCCATGCCGGTGGTCATAATTGACCGGGAATTTTTTCTCTAAAAATCCGATTGCGCTGGCAATGCTGTTTTCTTTTCCGGCTCTTGGAGACCAGCCGCAGAACTTTGCAAATACCATTACTGCTTTGTCAACCTGTGCGTCTGTCCAAGTCTGAAGTTTACTGTCGCCGGGAGAACCCACCAAGAAAATATCAATTAGTCCGGCAACCGCACCACAGCCAACCGCTGTCAGATAATCGTATTTATCGCATTTATCATGATAAAAAACAGCTTTCAGATTCTTTTCGTCACGAACCGTACTGATGTCAAATTCTTCCATGCCCATAGATTTTTGTTCCTTATGATCTGCAACTCCGCGTTATAAACTTACGCTTTGTCTTATTGTGTGCTTTCATTTTATTCTTATAACTAAGCTTTGTCAAGGCATTCCCTCAGAGCGAATCTGAAAATTCGTAACAGTTCAGCCTGAATGTAATGTTGGGAGGCGGACGCCCGTGCGTGAGTTTTTTTAGTGGCCGGCAGCAGCGGAACTGCCTGTCCCGGTTTTCCGTGCGC
>CAJUIM010000118.1 GCA_910586275.1 uncultured Lachnospiraceae bacterium
GTAAGGCGTGGGTCTGCAACACCCTGATGCACCGGTTCAAATCCGGTCTGCGCCTTTGAGAAAACCCTGAAACGATTGTTTCGGGGTTTTTTATATACGCTGCTATTTTGTACTGAGAAGCCGGACTTCTTTTTTCACTATGATCCATGAGTTTTCGGAAGTAGATGGATCATAGAGTTTTTGCAGGAGCCGGCCCAGTGGAATCCCGGATAATTAAGGTTGCCCGCAGAAGAATGGAACCTATGGCAACTTTGTTGAGCAAGCAAGATAAGGCATAATAGCCGCATTTTCCCAATGCAATCCTGTCTTGGCGAATGGTAGTAAGTGGAGGCGTGGTATAAGCGGTCATGGGAAGATCGTCAAAGCCTATGATGCTGATATCTTTTGGAATATATATATCTCTGTCATTGCATTCTGTGATTGCAGAAATAGCCCGTACGTCATGGGAGAAAAGGATAGCCGTTACACCATGCTTAATAAGTTTTGGAATATATTCTCTGGTGGACTCTGCCACATAATATCCTAATCCAATATAATTTTCATTTACTTCCAAGCCATATTTATGCAAAGCATTAATATAGGCACCATATCTGGCTTTTAAAATATAGGAATCTAATGGGCCGGAGATAAGGCCTATTTTTCTATGGCCGAGTTTCATTAAATGTTTGACTGCAAGTTCATAACCTTCTTGGCTGTCACAGCCTACAGAGGCTATATTGGGATTTTCCTTTATATAATTGTCATAAAGGACAGCAGGAATCTGGGAAATGCGAAATTCCTGCATCCATGGATCTAAAAGGGAAAGACCAAGGATAAAAGAGGCCTGATAACCTTCCTGCATCATAAAGACACTGTAAGGCGTAAGTTTTTGGAAATTAATGGAGATAGGAATGATATCTACAATCCATCCCTCCGGTTCGGCCATCTGCTTAAAGCCGAGAATAATGTCATGGCCAAACTGATTTGGCGTATTGTAATCCATGTTTTCCACTAAAATACATAGCTTTTTTTCCTTTTTCTGCAGACGCTTATTAACATAGCCAAGTTCTACTGCGGTTTCCAATATCCGTTTGCGCATTTCTTCACTGACATCCGTAGCATTGCTTAACGCCTTGGATACAGTGCTTTTGGAGATACCTAATTTTTCAGCAATATCATTCATTGTGGCCATACCGTTAGCCTCCTGCAAAATTTGTTAAAGATGACAATAATAATAATAAGGAATAATAAGATTATAGCAGGATAAAGCACAAAAAACAAGGTTGGCATCTAAACTTTGAAAAGAGTTTTCCCGTAAATATATGGTGAATAGGGAACGCCATAATAGTAATAATGGACTATTTTCTATATGTCTTCATCGAAACGAAAAAAAATTATGTTTCGAAATTTACATTTCGACATGTTTCGAGTCAATGGGTAAATTGCACAATGTGTGCATAATATGTAGGAAGATGTAGTAAATATGCACAAAATTAGCACTTGACTTAATGTCTTGTCTATGATAATGTAATTTTCAGAGAAACTTAACGAAACTTTAAGGAATCTAAATTAAAAGGAGGCAAACCAAAATGAAAAAGTTAGTGGTTGCATTATTATTGGCAGCGATGACGATGACTGCCGTAACCGGATGTGGGAATGGAGGAGCAGGTGCTTCAAATAATGCATCGGAGCCGGCGGCAACGGCAGACACTTCCTCTGGATCGGAAGCAGCACCGGCAGATAAAGCAGCTTCAGGAGAAACTCAGGACATTACTTTGAAGGTATGGTGTCCGCAGAATCAGGTGGACACAGGAATTATGGAGCAGCAGCAGACGGCTTTTGCGGCAGAGCATCCTGAGTGGAACATTACATGGACGACGGAAATCGTTGGGGAAGATAAATGCCAAGACTCCTTGCTGAAGGATGTTGGCGCAGCGGCAGATGTGTTTATGTTTGCAAGCGATCAGCTTCCTGCCATGGTAGAGGCTGGGGCAATCGCAAGGCTTGGCGGTTCCACGGAAGAAATGGTAAAGACATCTATTGCAGAATCCGTAGTTGCTACAGCTACTGTAGACGATGCGCTTTATGCGATTCCTTTTACACATAATACGTTTTTTATGTTCTATGACAAAACTATCCTTGATGATGCGGATGTTACTTCTTTAGAGAAGATTATGGCAAAAGAAACAGCGGACAATGTATATAACTTTTACTTTGAATCCGCAGGCGGATGGAAACTGGGATGCTACTATTATGGTGCAGGCCTGAGCATCTTCGGTGACGACGGAAGCGATCTTTCCGCAGGTGTTAACTGGAATAATGAAAAGGGTGTTGCAGTTACTAACTATCTGATCGACCTGATCAATAATCCGAAATGTGCGTATGACGGAGAAATCTCGGTTTCCGAGTTAGTAGCTGACCACAGACTGGGTGCATGGTTTGACGGCGCATGGAATTATGATTTGTATAAAGAAGCTTTGGGCGATGATTTAGGTATGTGCATTATCCCTACATTTAATCCGGACGGAACGGATTACCAGCTTTTAGGTTTCTATGGTTCCAAATGCATCGGCGTAAATGCTCAGTCTCAGAATATGGCAGCAGCGGTAGCTTTTGCAGCTTACCTTGGAAACGAAGCAAACCAGGTTCTTCGTTATGAATTGTCCGCACAGATTCCTGCGAATATGGCAGCCGGTGAGAGCGAGGCAGTAAAGGCAGACCCTCTTGCATCCGTACTTGTGGAAGAGGCAAATAAGGCCAGCGTAGCACAGCCTGCGAACTCTACATTCAGTTCCAGATACTGGACATATGCAGGAGCTATTCCTACAGAAATCAGAAGCGGTGAGATTAATAAGAACAATGTACAAGAGAAACTGGATGCTTTTGTAACGGCAATGACACAGTAACAGAAGTATGAGGAGGTTTTCAGATGGGTATTTTTAAGAAAAAAGTCCAGCCCCTTTATTTCAGGCCCAGCGATGCCAGCGTAGCACAGGCATTCAAAAACGGAAACGCCATGACAAAATTATCTTTCTTTGTCTGCGGCCTTGGAAATATTGCGAATAAGCAGCTTGTCAGGGGTTTGATTTTCCTGGCTTTGGAAATCGGATATTTTGCCTACCTGTTTTCCTTCGGTATCGGAGCCTTGGGTGATTTTATCACCCTCGGCACCGTGGAACAGGGGCAGGTGTTTAATGAGGCGTTGGGTATTTATGAATACAGTGCGGGGGATGACTCCATGTTATGTCTGTTGTATGGTGTTATCACGCTTGCATTGACGGCAGCTATTATTTTTGTCGGATGTATGTCGGGGAAAAGTGCTTACTGCACGCAGTTCCGGAAGGAAAAAGGAATGGATGTTCCGTCCTTTAAGGATGACATAAGGTCACTGAAGGAAGAAAACCTTCACGCATTCTTACTGGCTGTCCCTATTATCGGTATATTGTGTTTTACCGTTGTTCCGTTGGTTTTCATGATTTTGATTGCGTTTACCAGCTATGACCACGATCACCAGCCGCCCGGAAATCTGTTCACATGGGTTGGGCTTGCAAACTTTAAATCCATGTTTTCACAGGGAAGCAAATTGGCTTCTACTTTCTGGCCGGTACTGTCATGGACATTGATTTGGGCAGTGGTGGCGACGGTAAGCTGCTATATCCTTGGTTTGCTGCTGGCACTTCTGATTAACAGAAAAGGCACTAGGGCAAAGGGCTTCTGGAGATTTATGTTCGTGCTTTCCGTAGCGGTGCCTCAGTTTGTTACTTTGCTTAGCATGAGGACGATTTTCAATGCTAACGGCCCGGTTAACGTATTGCTGAGGGAAATCGGCATGATTGGGGCAACAGAATCCATTCCCTTCTTTACCGATCCCTTGTATGCAAAGATTACAATTATCTGTATTAATATATGGATTGGCGTACCGTTTACTATGCTGTCCACTACGGGTATTCTGCAGAATATTCCGGCGGAACTGTATGAAGCGGCTAAAATTGACGGAGCGAGCGCACCGACAATCTTCCGGAAAATTACTCTTCCGTATATGCTGTTTGTCATGACTCCCAACTTGATTACTTCCTTTACCGGAAATATTAATAACTTCAACGTAATTTTCCTGCTGTCAGGCGGTGGTCCGGATTCACTGGATTATTATTACGCAGGAAAAACGGATTTGCTGGTTACATGGCTGTACAGATTGACAATTACACAGAAGGATTACAATCTGGGAGCCGTTATCGGTATTCTGGTATTCATTATCCTGGCAACCGTGTCACTGATAACGTACCGTCGTACAGGTTCTTATAAAGATGAGGGGGCGTTCCAATAATGAAAGCAAAAAGAATTATTACCAATACAGTCTGTCATGTTTTGCTGGCTATTCTGAGTGTTATCTGGGTATTGCCTATTTTCTATGTTGTATTGACCTCGTTCCGTGCAGAAAGCGGTTCTTATAAGAGTTACATATGGCCAAGGGGATTTACGTTTGACAATTATATAAACCTATTTCATGGAAACAGTAACATCGACTTTTCCAGATGGTTTATGAATACTTTTGTGATTGCAATATTCAGTACGATTCTTTCCGCATTTTTCGTGCTGTGCGTATCCTATGTAATGAGTAGGCTGCGGTTCAAAATGCGTAAGTCTTTTATGAATATAGCCTTGGTATTAGGAATGTTCCCTGGCTTTATGTCCATGATTGCCGTATATTATATTCTGAAAGGTTTAGGCCTTCTGGAGACGGGAGTGCTGAAGCAGGTGGCTCTGGTATTGGTATACTCAGGCGGAGCAGGCCTTGGCTTCTATATGGCGAAAGGATTTTTTGACACAATTCCGAAAACCATAGACGAAGCGGCATATATTGACGGGGCGACGAAATGGGATACTTTTATCAGAATTACCATTCCTTTGTCAAAGCCGATTATTACATATACTTTGATTACCGCCTTTATGGGGCCTTGGGTAGATTATATCTTTGCAAAGGTTATCATGGGTGAAGAGAGGCCATATTATACAATTGCTATTGGTCTTTGGACGATGCTGGAGAAAGAATTCGTGGAATATTATTATACACAATTCTATGCAGGATGTGTTGTTATTTCCATTCCGATAGCGATACTCTTCCTTCTTACGCAGAAGTGCTATGTGGAAGGCGTATCAGGGGCTGTCAAAGGGTAGTATCGGATGGCTTGGAATATTGTGAGAGGATAAAAGTCCGCATATAGCGGAATAATTAATAAGGAAACAGTTTATAGGAAGGGCAGTTGCAAAATAGAATACTTATTTTGTAGCTGCTCTTTTTGGGAGTGAAGGATTATGGCTGGAAGAGAATTTGATGAGAAATATAGATATGACGGAAATGATTTAGGGGCGGCCTGTACAGAACAGAAAACCGTATTTAAGGTTTGGAGCCCTGTGGCAGAACAGATTGAACTGAGCCTTTATAGGGATGGGAGTTCGCCGGCATATTTCACGAAGGAAATGCAGCAGGAGGAAAAGGGGATTTGGAAGCTGGAATTTGAGGAAAGCCTGCATGGGGTCTATTATGACTATCTGGTAAGGATAGGCGGCAAGGATAAGAGGACGGCAGATCCTTATGCAGTCGGATGCAGTTGCAACGGGAACCGCAGCATGGTTGTAAATCTGCGGCTGACGGATCCGCCGGGATTTGAGTCGGATACCGCACCTGTGAAGGATAAGGAACAGATTATCTATGAATTGCATATCAAAGACTTTTCTTATGATAAAGAGAGCGGCGTGCCGGATGCTTACCGGGGGAAATATAAGGCATTTACCGTTATCGGAACCAATGGGAACTATCCGACTTGCATGGAATACCTGAAGAACCTTGGAATTACCCATGTGCATTTGCTGCCCTTTTTTGACTATGCATCGGTGGATGAGGCGGGGGAGGAGAGTCAGTATAACTGGGGGTATGACCCGCTGAACTTCAATGTGCCGGAAGGTTCTTACGCCACGGATGTCATGGACGGCACTGTCAGAATACGGGAATGCAAAGAGATGATACAGGCTTTACATGCCAATGGACTCCGGGTGATTATGGATGTGGTATATAACCATACTTATAAGGAAGATTCTTGGCTGCAGCGGATGGTGCCGGGATACTATTACAGATATAAGGAAGACGGAAGCCTTTCGGACGGTTCGGCCTGCGGCAACGACATTGCTGCAGGGAGGGCTATGGTAGACAACTATATAGCAGATTCCGTGATGTATTGGGCAAAGGAATACCATTTGGACGGATTTCGGTTTGACCTCATGGGGCTGCTGACGGTGGAACTGATGAATAGGATACGCAAGGAACTGGATCAGGAATTCGGGGAAGGAGAGAAACTGCTGTATGGGGAGCCTTGGAGGGCAGACGATTCTCCGATGGAAACAGGAACAAAGGCGGCCCTGAAGGCAAACGCAGCTTGTCTGGACGAAGGAATCGGTTTTTTCAGCGATGATACAAGAGACGTTATAAAGGGGCATGTATTCGAAGAAAAAGAGCCGGGCTTTGTCAACGGCGGAACGGATCTGGAGACGAAAGTGCTTTATGCAGTGACCGGATGGAGGGATGGAGGAGCCAGTGTCCGCCCCAAGAGCTGTAGGCAGATTATCAATTATGTGTCGGCACATGATAATTTTACCCTATGGGATAAGCTGGTGCTGACGATGCGCGATGGGGAAGCGGATTTTTCAGGCCGGTACGAGGACGTACTGGCAGCAAATAAACTGGCAGCTTTTATTTACTTTACCTGTCAGGGAAATCTGTTTCTGCAGGCAGGTGAGGAGTTTGCCAGAACAAAATTCGGAGAGGATAACAGTTATTGCTCCGTGCCCGAAGTGAATATGCTCAGATGGAGACAGACGGTGGAACGGAAAGGGTTGGTAGACTATTACAGAGGACTTATCAGCCTGAGAAAAAAACTGCCGGCTTTATGTGATAAATCATCTAACGCCGCTAAACGTATGAAGGAAAAGGAAGTCCTGAAGGAAGGAGTGGTAACTTTCCGGATGGATAACAGGGACGATAACGGAGATGGCATATGGGAAGAACTGTTTGTCATTTACAATGCGGCTTCGGACAGCTGTACAGTCGATCTGCCGGAAGGCAGATGGGAGATACTGGCGGACGGAAGGGAGGCCGACTGCTGCAGGGCGATGCCTTCGGCAGGAAAAGGAGTCAGCATTGACGGAAAGAGCGGCATGATGCTTGGAAGGAAAGGTGCGTAATGAAATTTTTATATGGGAAACAAGACTGGAAAACCTTTGAGAGGGGAGAGGAAAACTGCTATTTAATGACCAACGGGCTGGGAGGCTTTTCCTCCCTGACGATGACAGGTTCCTGCAGCAGAAATGACCATGCGGTTCTGATGGCCTGCGTGCATTCCCCCAACCACCGGTATAATATGATTCACAGGCTGGAGGAAGCACTGTATGTGGGAGAAAGAAAGCTTTATCTTTCCAGTCAGGATTTTTCCGGGCAGGAAGGCAGGGAGGAAGGGTATCGTTTTCAGTCAGGGTTTTCTTATGAGGATTATCCGCAGTGGACTTATCTGGCGGAAGGCGTGGAAGTGGTGAAAACCATAGCGTTGATGCTAGGAGAAAATACAGTGGGGATAACCTATGAAATCAGGAACCGTTCGGGGAAGGAAGTGCGTCTGGAAGTATATCCTCATCTGCAGTTCGTGCCAAAGGGTAAGCTGCCGGACAGAGAGCAGGCTTTCACAACGGAAGAGAGAAAATGCATTCCCGGCGGCGGTCAGACCTTTGCAACGGAAGAAGGGAAGATCGTTTCGAACGGGCAGACACTCTTTTTCAGGACAAACGGCAATTATCACGAAATGCCGGCGGTATTCCATGATAATCTTTATTATGCTTATGATGCCTGCGACGGCCGGGAGGAAATCGGATGTACCGTGGTGAACCATTGGATATCCTGTGAGGTATGTCCGGCCGGCAATGGCCGATTGCAGATGGTATACGGCATGGGGCAGGAACTTCCGGCACCGGAGGAAATCATCGATGCGGTGAAACGACATCGGGATGAACTGCGGGAACAGTCCGGTTTTACGGACAGGCGGGCACGGACTTTGGCGGCAAATGCCAATCAATTCATTTCCTACCGAGAATCCACGGGCAAGCAGACCATACTGGCAGGGTTCCCTTTCTTTGAAGACTGGGGCAGAGACACTATGATTGCGTTGGGAGGCTGCTGTCTGGCTGTAAGGCAATATGATACGGCCAAGAGCATTTTGCAGACTTTCATGGCATATTGCGGAAAAGGGCTGATGCCCAATCTTTTTCCGGAGGGAAAACAGGCACCCAGATACAATACGGTGGATGCTGCGCTGCTGTTCATACTGGCAGTATATGACTATTATAAGAAAACCGGGGACGAAGAATTTGTGAAGGATGCTTACGGCACGATGGCGGAGATTGCGAAGTGGTATCAGAACGGCACGGATTTCGGCATACGGATGGATACGGACGGACTGATTATGGCCGGGCAGGGATTTGACCAGGTTACATGGATGGACGTAAGAGTAGGGAATATCCTTCCCACCCCGAGGCATGGGAAACCGGTGGAAATCAACGCTTACTGGTATAACGTGCTCTGCATTATGGAGGAATTGTGCCGGTTCGGCCCGGAGACGAATACGGGTTATGGAAAATTGGCAGAACAGGTCAAGGAAAGCTTTGCAAAGCAGTTCTGGAATGAAGAAACAGGCTGCCTAAAGGATGTGCTTTCGGGAACAAAGGCAGACAGACAGATTCGATGCAACCAGATATGGGCAGTATCCCTTCCTTTTTCCGTATTGTCTCCGGAGCGGGAAAAACAAGTGGTAGAAACAGTGTTCCGGAAACTGTATACGCCTTATGGACTGCGTACTCTGGATCCGGAGGATAAAGAATTCTGTCCTTCCTACGGCGGTGTGCAGTTAAAGAGAGATTTGGCATATCACCAAGGGACGGTATGGGTATTCCCGTTAGGCGGGTATTACTTGGCCTATCTGAAAGTAAACGGTTATTCGGAGGCGGCGAAGGAATATGTCCGCGGGGAGCTGGAATGCATGGAGGCAGCTATGCGGGAGGGATGTGCCGGGCAGCTGCCGGAAATATATGACGGAGAAAATCCGGTATCTTCCAAAGGATGCTTTGCGCAGGCATGGAGCGTGGGGGAAATACTGCGGGTGTATGATGCGCTGAGATAAGAGATGGGGGGAGTAGCCGGACGCACCGGATATTATGGAATTGTCTTATGGACGCTTTCGCTCGGCGTCAAACGCAGCGGTACTAAGTTCCTCACTAAGTACCGGCGTTTTCCGACGGTCCTTAAGACAATTACATAATATCCGGCGCTTTGTGTCGGCATAATTTCCATGGGGCGGTGGGAAGTTTGCTGTCGCCACGGATTAGCCATTGGCTGATAACATTTATTGTATCAGAGCATTAGGAACCGGACGGCATGGGAAAGGAAAACGGTAATTGTATGAACGAAATATTGTATCGGGATGCCAGGCAGATTATGGCAGGCGCAATTCGTCAGGTGCTGCCTGACATTGCCGTGGGGCAGGCATTGTCAGGCAGGGAATATTCAGGGAAGGTATATCTTGCCGCTATAGGAAAGGCGGCGTGGCAAATGGCAAAGGCGGCGGCAGATTGTCTTCCGGTATCGCCGGCAGCAGGCATTGTGCTGACAAAGTACGGTCATGTAAAGCATATGCTGCCAGGCATTGTCTGTTTGGAAGGAGGGCATCCGGTGCCGGATGAGAATTCGCTGAAGGGTACGGAGGCAGTCTTAAATATGACGGCTGATTTAACCGAAGATGATACCGTGCTGCTTCTGCTGTCCGGCGGGGGCAGTGCTTTGTTTGAGCAGCCGTTGGTTCCATTGGAGGAACTGCAGGATATTACGGGGCAGTTATTGGCCAGCGGGGCGGACATTGTGGAAATGAATAGAATCCGTAAACGGCTCAGCGGGGTGAAAGGAGGCCGCTTTGCGCAGCATTGCGCTCCGGCAAAAGTGGAAGCTGTCATCTTAAGCGATATTGTGGGAGACCCTTTGGATATGATTGCCAGCGGACCTGTCACGCCGGATACTTCCACATGCAGGCAGGCTATGGCTGCTGCACGGAAATATCGGCTGAACTTAAGCAGTCGGGCAAAAGCCTGCCTGGAGAAAGAAACACCCAAAGAATTGGGCAATGTGGAAACCCGGATTATCGGCAGTGTACGTCAGCTATGCGCCGCCGCAGGCGATGTTTGCCGGGAACTGGGTTATGAGACAGTGCTTCTGACGGACTGCTTGGGGTGTGAGGCCAGGGAGGCCGGCCGGTTTCTGGCAGATATTGTCAGGTGCCATGCCGGAAGCGGACGGAAATTGGCATTTTTGGCCGGAGGGGAGACGGTGGTGAGCCTTACCGGCCACGGCATGGGTGGGCGAAATCAGGAACTGGCTCTGGCAGCTGCTCCGGGCATTGCAGGGCTGCATGCGGCGGTGTTCAGCGTGGGCAGTGACGGTACGGACGGCCCCACCGATGCGGCAGGAGGCTATGTGGACGGGGATACGCAGCGGGCTTTGCAGGAGAAAGGCTATTCCGTGTCCGAAGCACTGGCAGAAAATGATGCTTATCATGCACTTCAGGCGGTGAACGGGCTGCTTATCACAGGCCCTACCGGAACCAATGTAAATGATGTGGCAGTGGCGTTGCTGCAGGGGGACTGATTCCTGCGTCCGCGATGCATTACAGTTTACATTTGATGTAACATTATGGTATGATGCACAACAGGAAATGTAGGAATTTGTAGATTTTGGATGATAGTTCAATGCACAGGCATATAAGGGAAAGCATAAGAAAGCTGTTAGAATATGGGGGAATGGCCGTATGGAATATGAAGGGACGGAAAACAAAAAGCTGGAGGAGTATGTGACAAAAGTGATGATTGAAATGGGTGTGCCTGCTCATCTGAAAGGATATCAGTATCTTCGTTCTTCCATTATGATGGCGGAAGAGGATATGGAAGTGGTGGGCAGCGTCACAAAGCTTCTGTATCCGGAGATTGCAAAGAGATACAAGACCACGGAGCAGAAAGTGGAACGTGCCATAAGGAATGCGATAGAAGTTTCGTGGCTGCGAGGGAATGTGCAGATTTTTGAAGAGTTATTTGGCTATTCTGTGCAGACGGGAAACGGCCGTCCGACAAACAGCGAGTATATTGCACAGATTGCGGATAAAATCAGTTTGGATCTGCGTAATGAGAGCATGAATATGGATGATATTTAGCCATGTTGCTTGCCGTGGGGGCTGACGGAGCATTCTTTGAGACTCTTTCTTCATAACTGCGTTATTGCTGATTTTCTATGATTTTCTTTAGAATTCTTTTCCAAAGCCATTTATATGGTATTTATTTACAGAATATTGACAGTTTATTTACTCATGCGATTGTCGGTAACAGTTCAGCTTGAATGTTGTGTTGAGAGGCGGACGCACGGGAGGGATTTTTTTGCGGGACGGCGGCAGCGGGAGCGCCTGTCCCG
>CAJUIM010000119.1 GCA_910586275.1 uncultured Lachnospiraceae bacterium
GCTTAGAAACTCCCAGCCGGAAAAAGTGCACGGAAAACCGGGACAGGCGCTCCCGTTGCCGCCGTCCCGCAAAAAAATCCCTCCTGTGCGTCCGCCTCTCAACACAACATTCAGGCTGAACTGTTACCGGCAAACGCATGAATCGGAAATGAACTTTCCATCCTGCATAAAAATATATAAGGGAGATGCTTCCGCATCTCCCTTATGATTTCTGAATATGGATGTACTAGTTTGTGATAACCTGCTCTGTTTCTTTGTCAAATACATGAATCTTTTCAACATCGAATGCAAATTTAACAGTGTCGCCCGGTCTTGCCGTTGTACGAGAATCAACTCTTGCAGTAATCGGGAACTCAGCCAAATCAAAGTATAAATAAACTTCTGCACCGAGCAATTCATAAACTTTGATGGTAGACTCGAATACACATTTTGCATTCTGGATATATGCTTCGGAATCATATACGTCTTCCGGACGGATACCGAATGTAACTTTCTTGCCTGCATAGCCGCTGTCGATTAACTTCTTGGATTTTGCCGGAGGAAGCGGAATGCTGCTGCCTGCTACTTTCAGGCTTGCTGTATTGCCGTTTACTTCTACTTCTGCATCTAAGAAGTTCATCTGAGGTGAACCCATGAACCCTGCAACAAACAGATTTCTCGGCTTCTCATATAAGTTCTGAGGTGTGTCAACCTGCTGAACAACGCCGTCTTTCATAACAACGATTCTGGTACCAAGTGTCATAGCCTCTGTCTGGTCATGTGTTACATAAATAATCGTTGTGCCTAATCTCTGATGCAGTTTTGCAATCTCAATACGCATCTGCACACGCAGTTTTGCATCCAAGTTGGAAAGAGGTTCATCCATAAGGAATACCTTAGGATTACGAACGATAGCACGACCCATAGCAACACGCTGTCTCTGACCACCGGAAAGAGCCTTCGGCTTACGGTCAAGGAGCGGAGTCAAATCAAGGATTTTCGCTGCTTCTTTTACCATCTTATCAATTTCATCTTTCGGAACTTTCCTTAATTTAAGGCCGAAAGCCATATTGTCATAAACTGACATATGAGGGTACAAAGCGTAGTTCTGGAATACCATCGCAATATCCCTGTCCTTAGGCTCTACATCGTTCACTACCCTGTCACCGATTTTCAATTCACCGGATGAAATATCTTCCAAACCTGCAACCATACGGAGCGTAGTAGATTTACCACAGCCTGAAGGTCCTACGAAGATGATAAATTCCTTATCTGCGATTTCAAGATTGAAATCTTTTACTGCTTCGAATCCGTTAGGATATACTTTGCAGACATTCTTTAATGATAAACTTGCCATTTTAATTAGCCTCCTATATTCATGTACTTTAACGTTCTTCCGGGTCGCACCCGTAATCTTTATTACCTTAGAGATAGTATAACTAACATAAGACTTTTTTGCTATACCAACATTCCACAAACTTTTTCCTGCACATTGTGGGTTTTGCTTACAATACTTCTTAAATTTTTATTAAAGCATCAAGTTGAACAATAATAATATTATTTTTTGTACACAATGTACAAGTTCCGCTATGCTATCTATCGGTCAGTCACCGATCCTGCTTTCCGCCTCAACCCGTTTCATTCCCTCACTTTTCGAAGTTTCCTCCCCATAAAAAGCAAGCTGTTTCTTTCCCCGTTTCTTCGCCACATAAAGCGCACTGTCAGCCGCTTTGTATAAAGTTTTAAAATCTCTTCCGTCCTTTGGGAACGATGCCGCGCCTATGCTTGCCGTCGCCGCATATTTTACATATTCCCCGGCTTTGAAGTGTTTAAAGAAATCGGCTAATTTGGCAGCTTCCTTTTCCATTGCCTCCGTTCCGTCCAGATTCTTCAGGAATATGATAAACTCATCTCCGCCCACACGTCCTATAATATCCGATGAACGGAAGATACTTTTAATGGAATGCCCAAACGTCCTTAGGACTTCATCCCCAAAAGCATGGCCCATAGTATCATTGATTTTCTTAAAATCATCAATATCCATAATAAACAGGACGGCCTCACCGCCTTGTTCCTTCTCTATGTATTCCTCAATCTTACGTTCCGTAGCCAGCTTATTGTTTAAATTTGTAAGCAGATCCGTATCCGCTTTCTCCTCCAGCTTCCGATTCTCTTGCCCGGACTTAATTTTATTGAATATATTAAGCACCATTACCAGCCCGAAGAAGACAAAAACAGCCGCCAAAAGCTGCCAAACCATTTCTTTCGTGCTTTTCCACTCCCTGTTCCTGACACAGTCCACATATGACTGGTTAATGCCGATCACTACCGACCAGCCGCCAAACCCTGCCGGAGCAAAAAAGCATACCCTGCTCTCCCCTTCTATTTCTGCATGAAAACTGCCGCCTGACCGGCTCTCCATATGGAGTGCCGCGTCCGCGATGACAGTGTCATATCCCCCGGCTTTCCTTAATGTTTCCCAAAGATTCCCACCCTCAAGAAAAGCGCTCTGCACACCGGCCTTTTCCACAATATCCCCGTTCTTCCTCATTACGGCAAAAAAGCAATGGCCGTCATAAGACTTTTCCTTAAATATGCCCTGCAGAAGTTCTGTCGGATAGTACATCAGCAAAGCATCCCCCTCCGTTCTGCCATCTACCGATATCACTGCCACAATGGCTTTTCTTCCGGTTTCGAGTCCGTCATTTTCCGCATACACATAACGTACCGCAACATCTCCCGAAGGATTCGCTTCCGTCTCCGCCATGGCATCTTCAATTTCCGCAAAATAAGGAAGTTCCGTTACTGCCAGCCGGCTGCCGTCATGCCGGAACCCTTCCTTCCCATGAGTGTATATCACCTCATAAGCCTCCGTATTATAGCAAAGAGCCTCTGCCATCTCTGCCATAAATCTCTTATCGGAACCGATATACCCTTTCATCAGGTACCCGAAGGGCTTTCCCGCGTCGGACATCCGTACAAGTTCATACCCCATCCTGTCAGCATAGCCGCAGGCAGCGTCTGCAAACATCCCGTCCACGTCCTTGGCCACCAGCCTGCTGCTTTCCACCGAATAATGATACAGCATTGCCACAATGATAATTGCCAATGCACAAGTGGGGATAAACCATTGCAGTACGGCCGCCTTAATTCTCCTCTCCCTCACCGCTGTCTCCCCCATCTTCTTTCATGGCCGTACCCGTCATGGCTCCCGGCGTTTCATAGCCTTCCATGTCAATGCTGAACGCATCGGTCAAAGGTTCCTCCTGCGGCTCAAATCTCCTGAAAGTCCCACTGTAAAGCATGGCCGAAATGTATGCGGGCACAGAAAAGCCAAACAAAAGGACAAACGGAAACGAACGCGGCACAAAATACAGAAGCACTGCAGGAGCCGCATGCACTGCCAGCATAAGCAAAGTTTTCGGAAAACTTAAAATTGCCATAAACAGAGAATTTTTCAGTGTATTGAATACCGTGTTTTCAAACCGGGACAGCATGGGGAATACATAACAGATCACCATGCAGACCATTAGGAACAATGCCAGCAGGAACACCATCAATGCCTTGGGAAACTTCAGCCCCGAAAAATAGAAAATAAGCCAGTCCCCAACGAATACGCCTATGAACACAAGTACGATCAGCCAGATAACCGTGGCCTGCCTGAAATTCTCCTTAAAGGACTTGAAAAAGCCCCTGGCTATGTATCCTTCTTCGTTGCGCACTATTTTCAGCAAGACATAATGCAGACCCGTAAAGCCTGCCCCAATCGTTATAATCGGAATGCAGCACAAAGCCATTAAAACATTCAGTATCATTAAATCCGCCACCCTTGACAGAAAACGCATCACAGGGCTGTCAATATCAAAAATCCTTCCCATCTTTACCCGTCTCTTTCTTTTGCTTTTTCTTTGCCTGCCCGCACCATTTAGCCGCCGCGTAACCGCCGTGGCAGCGCAAAGAACCGTCCCCGCCTTCATGCCTTCGGTTATACATACAGTTCCATCGGCGTATACCTTATTCCTTCCGACTCCTGTTCCGGCTTCAGATCGCGGAACCCCAGTTTATGATAAAATCCAACGCCATAAGGCGAAGCATTGACTGTCACCCGCTTTATCCCGAGTTCATTTTTCAGATACCCGCACAAGTGTTTCATCAATGCCCTGCCAATTCCCCTTTTATGATATTTGGCATCCACAAACAACAGTGAAATATGGGAATTTGACCTTACGGTTATCATTCCCGCCATATATCCCCCGTCCAATGCCACAAACATCTGATACGCTCCCATTATGAACATGCGGTGCAGCGTATTGTCCGTAATGAAATCCTCAAAGCTTTTCACGCCCTCAGGCTCATAATCCTCTGCCTCAAACTGCAGAAAAGTTTTCCACGCCAGAGCCATGGCATCTTCCCATTCATCCTCATATGCCATACGGACTTCATACGGAAACATTTCTTCCATCATTATCTTTACCTCTCCCCGCCGGAACATATGCTGCGCAAAATTCCCACATTTGTAATTATAACGAATATTTATTATTTTTACAAGAAAAAACAATGAGTTACCGGAAACCGTCCGCAGCAAGCACACCAACCAAACATTACACAGCCGCTTCCACACCCACACGGTTCACCAACGGCAGCCCGTTTTCCAATGCATAGGCATTTTCCAATGTCTCCGTGGCAATGGCTTTCATTGCTTCGGAAGTGAAAAATCCCATATGGGATGTGATAAGCACATTGGGAAATGTCATCAGTCTGGCCAAATTCTCATCCTGAATAATCTCCCCGGAACGGTCTTCATAAAAAATCCCCTCTTCCTCCTCATAAACATCCAGTCCCACTCCGCCGAATTTTTTCTGCAGCAGCCCGTCTATAAGCGCATCCGTATCAATTAACGCCCCTCTGGAAGTATTGATCAGATAAACCCCTTGCTTCATCATGGCAATCGTTTCTTTCTTTACAATATGCTCCGTTTCGGAAGTCAGCGGGCAGTGCAGAGAAATGACATCCGATCTGCTCATCAGTTCCTCGATGGATACATATTCCGCCTCCAGCCCTTTTGCCGGATACGGATCATATGCCAGTACCTGCATCTGAAAGCCGTTGAGAATCCTTATCATTGCCTGCCCGATTTTGCCCGTCCCTACCACTCCGGCCACCTTATGATTCAAATCGCTGCCCATCAGTCCGTTCAGGCTCATATTGAAGTCCCTGGTACGGTTATATGCCCTGTTCGTATGTCGGTTTACCGTCAGCAGCAAGGACATGGCGAATTCCGCCACAGCCTCCGGGGAATAACTGGGCACTCTCAATATGACAATTTTATCTTCCGCCGCTTTCACATCCACATGGTTGAAGCCGGCGCTTCTTAGCAAAATCGCTTTTACCTTCATTTCATACAGCTGGTCGATCATTTTCGCATTGACATAATCATTGACAAATATGCAGATGGCATCATAGCCTTTTGCCAAAAAGACTGTTTCTTCATTGCAGGGCAAGTCTATAAAGCGGATTTCAAACCCATACTCTTTTGCCATCGGCTCAAACCAAATTTTATCATATGGCTTTGTCCCATAAAATGCAATCTTCATTTCCGATTTCCTCCGTCTCCAAAATATACTGTATTTGATGTTTCCAACTATATCATTTACAGAAACCCCGCCGGTTATGCAATAAGCGGCATTCTCGGTTCCTTCCGCTTCCCTTTAGCCGAAAAGACTGTCCCAAAATTCCTTCACTGATTTTTTCACGCCTTCCAGAAATCCGTCAGCCGCGTTGGAAACCGCACCGCTTACGGCCTCGCTGATGGCTTCGTCCGCATGCTCTACAATTTCCGCCCCATATTTATTATACAGCTTCTCGGCCTGACTGAACAAATATTCGCTGTCCAGTCCCATGTTCTTCAGTTTGCCCATCAGATCAAGAATTTTCTGAACCTCGCCGTCCGTAAGCGAAACTCCGAATTTAGCTTCTCCTTCCTCTACCGCTGCCCGGATATCCCCATCCGAATCCAATTCGCCTTTTGCCACTTTTTCTTTCAGCCAAGCCATAAACTGTTCGATTTCCTCACTGCTTACTTCCATATCCTTAGCTGCCTGCGCCAGTTCCCCGGTAGTGATCAGTTCATTCAGCGCATTGGACAGAGCGGCATCCGGTATTGTCGTCCCTTCCATCTTCTCATAAGCCTTTACGGCTCCAATTAAAGCCGCCGTGCCGGAAATCGGCGTGGGCGCCGCCACGATCACTTCCGTATCCTGAACCCCCGCCGTCAGCAGTGCATTGCGGTACATTCCGGTAGTGCAGTAATTGATATTCTTAGTAGTGACAAATACACCGCTGCCCGCCGCACCCTTTTTCAGCATTACGCTGGAAAGGGATTTGCTTCCGATTACGGAAGGGCTTAAATAGCTGTCCAAATATTGATGTTCCTGCGCATTGGTCACGGTAATCACGTCATAATCCGCCAACTGCTCACGGGTAATCCCCATCAGCCCCAATACCGTATCCTTCTGTGCCTCGGTCAAGTCGGCACCCAAAGCCACCACTGCCTTACCGTCTTCCTTCCAAATGCTCTGCGCATGGGCATCCATGCCGAACACACCCGTCAGCAGAAAAAATACTGCCGTCATCCAAAAAATTTTTTTCATAATCCTCCTCCATACTGCCTGCCGGTTCGGCTGAAATCCGCCTCAGCCATACCTCCCGCCCTGTGCCGTCACAGGACAGACTGCATCCACGAATATATCTCTCCGTAAACCTGCTCCCGATCCATTTCATTCAGCAATTCATGCCTGTCATTTTCATACAGCTTCATCTTCACATTTTTCATCCCAATATCAAGGAACGACTGATAAGCCTGTTTAACGCCCTTACCGTAATTCCCCACCGGATCCTCCGCCCCGGCCACAAACAGAACGGGCAGTTCCCTCGGCATCTTCTCCAGATTCTCCCTCTTATGCAAACGGTTCAGCAATTCCAAAAGCGTCTGAAAACCGTTTACCGTAAAAGTAAATCCGCAGAGAGGATCCTCCAAATAAGCATCCACAATCCTTTCCTCTTTTGTTAGCCAATCCATCTGCGTCTTTTCGTCAGGTATCCTCTTATTGAACGTACCGAAAAAAAGGGCATTCAGCAAATTACTTGGATGCTTGGAGCCGGTAAACACCTTCTGAACGGCTGCCAACGCTTTCCCGGCCATAATCAGAACTTTAGGCTGCATTCCCGTCCCAACAATAATGGCCGCCTGGATCCCGGTTCCGTAACGGCATAGATAATTCCTCAGAATAAAAGACCCCATACTATGCCCAAGTATGACATACGGCACGCCCGGATACTGTTCCTGCACCATTTTCTTCAGCCTATGGGAATCCCTCACCACTACGGTAGCCGCATCCCTTTCGCAGAAATACCCATATACACCGTTCTCCCCTACGGATTTGCCGTGTCCCAAATGATCCTCCCCTGTCACAAGAATCCCCTTCTCCGCCATAAACTGTGCAAATTCCTCATACCTTTCAATATACTCAGCCATCCCATGAATAATCTGCAGTATGCATTTCGGTTTCTCCGTACCCGGAACCCACTTTACCGCATGTATTTTACTCCTGTTATCTCTGGAATCAAAGTACAGTTCTTCCCTTCTTATCATAAGCGTCCCTCCCATCCCCCGCCCGGCCCGGCCCGACGGAACTATCATTTATTATACACCATATTACCTTACATTTTAACAATTTCATAAAAATTTCATGAAACAATGAACCAATACACCTCCCAAAAGCAACGCAGGACGCAGCTTTAGCTACGTCCCGCCTAATTCTCCACATATCAGCAAATTTCCGCCCCTGCAGGCATAGGTTTCTCCGGTGTCACCAGAGCCAAATTTCCTTCTGCATCCTCCGCGCATAATAACATGCCCTCGGACAGAACCCCGGCCAGCTTTGCCGGTTTCAGGTTTACCAAAACCATCACTTTCTTACCCACCATTTCTTCCGCCGCATAATGCTGCTTAATCCCCGATACAATCTGCTTTACTTCACTGCCCACACGTACCTTTGAGCAAAGCAGCTTCTTGGATTTAGGCACTTCTTCACAGGCAATGATTTCCCCTACCTGAAACTGCATCTTGGAAAAATCTTCATAAGTGATTTCCGGTTTAGCCTCTATGTCAATGACCTCTTCCTTCGCGCCGTCCCCTGATTTCTGATTATCCTCCATATTCTCCCCCTGTGCCTTAGATGCAAAAAGAGCCTCTGCTTTTTCCAACACTTCCTTAATATCCAAACGGGCAAAAAGAATTTCCGGCTTCTCCGTCACCTTATTTTCATTCGGATATTTCCCGAATTCTTTTAAGGTATCGAATCCCCTGAGAGGCGCATTCAGCTGATCCGCGATTTTCTTTGCCGTAGTGGGCATATAAGGCTCCAGCAATGATGCCCCGATCATAATGCTTTCCGCAAGGTGATACAATACGGTTGCCAGCCTGTCTTTCTTAGCCTCATCTTTTGCCAATACCCAAGGTTCCGTCTCGTCAATATACTTATTGCACCTTTTGAACAAGGCAAAAATCTCCGTCATGGCATCAGCCACTCTCAAATCTGCCATTTTTGCACATACTTTGTCATAGGTTCCCACAGCCACGGCCTTTAAATCCTCGTCCGCTTCACCTGCCGCCCCTTTGTCCGTCACGATTCCGCCAAAGTATTTATTGCTCATGGAAATCGTCCGGTTTACCAAGTTCCCCAATGTGTTGGCAAGGTCGGAATTCAGCCTTTCCACCATCAGTTCCCAAGTAATCACGCCGTCATTCTCAAAAGGCATCTCATGCAGCACAAAATAACGCACCGCATCCACCCCGAAGAAATCCACCAGATCGTCCGCATATAGCACATTGCCTTTGGATTTGCTCATTTTGCCGTCCCCCTGCAGCAGCCAAGGATGCCCGAAAATCTGCTTCGGAAGCGGCTCGCCCAGTGCCATCAGGAAAATAGGCCAGTAAATCGTATGGAAACGGATAATATCTTTCCCGATCAAATGCAGGTCTGCCGGCCAAAGTTTCTTATACTGCTCGCTGCCGTCCCCTCCGCAGTCATAGCCAATGCCCGTAATATAATTGGTCAGGGCATCCAGCCATACATATACTACATGCCTATCGTCAAAATCCACCGGTATTCCCCACTTAAAGGAAGTGCGGGATACGCACAGATCCTGAAGCCCTGGCAGCAGGAAATTGTTCATCATTTCGTTTTTACGCGAAACCGGCTGTATAAACTCCGGATGGGCATTGATATGCGCAATGAGCCGATCCGCATACTTACTCATTTTAAAGAAATAAGCCTCTTCCTTCGCCGGTTTTACCTCCCTGCCGCAATCGGGACACTTCCCGTCCGCTAACTGAGATTCCGTCCAGAAAGACTCGCAGGGCGTGCAATACATACCTTCATAGGCTCCTTTATAAATATCCCCCTGCTCATATAATCTTTTGAAAATCTTCTGCACTTGTCTCTCATGAGGTTTATCCGTAGTACGGACAAAATTATCATAAGAAGTATCCATTAAATCCCATAAATCCTTAATAGTGCCCTGCACACGGTCCACAAATTCCTTCGGCGTGATTCCTGCTTCCTCTGCCTTTAACTCGATTTTCTGCCCGTGCTCATCCGTCCCCGTCTGGAAGAAAACGTCATATCCGTCCTTCCTTTTGAATCTTGCAATGCTGTCCGCAAGCACAATTTCATAGCTGTTGCCTATATGGGGCTTTCCCGAAGTATAAGCGATTGCCGTCGTAATATAATACTTTCCTTTGCTCATATTCCCTCTCTTTCCTTATGCCCGCAAAAAAAGCCCGCTTCTTAAACACTAAGAAGACGAGCCGTAAAAGCCGTGTTACCACTTCCCTTTATCTGCCCCTCACGGAACAGACCTTATCGGGTACTGCATACCCTGCCGCTATAACAGGCGGAACCTGTCGCAGCCTAACCGCCGAAGCGGCTCGGTGCGCTGCTCGGAAGCCATGTTCAGCATCGTCCTGCCCGATTCCTCTCAGCCCTGCCGGTTCCATGCATCTGCCGCCTGCGCGCCAAGTGCCTCCGTCCCGTACAGCAGAATCTTCTCTGAAGGGTTTTTCCATGCCTACTCTCTTCGTCACTGCTTTTCTTTTATTGTGCATAATAATACAAACCGCATAGGATTTGCCGCATCCACCCTTAGATTACAGAAAATAAAACAAATTGTCAAGGGCTTATTTACTTTCCCAACGGAAATTGCCGGCGGAAATCCGTTTTCGGCACTGTGCCTGCACCGGTGTTTCAGCCGAGAGCATACGGGCGGCCGGCACAGTCCGTCCAAATATCCGGCATACCCCGCCCCCACTCTCCCTCTGTCAATAAGCCAAAATCTCACACCCGTCTTCCGTCACGGCCACGGTCACTTCCCACTGTGCCGACAGATTCCCGTCCTCGGTATATGCCGTCCAGCCATTACCGTCATCCACATAAATCTCATCCGTCCCCCTATTAACCATAGGTTCAATGGTAAAGACCATTCCGGGCACCATCAGCATCTCCGTCCCTTTCCGCGTCACATAACTGACAAACGGCTCCTCATGGAACTCAATCCCCACTCCATGCCCGCCGATATCCCGCACCACGCTGCAGCCATTGGCCTTTGCATGACTGTTTACCGCATCCGCCATATCTCCCAAGAAATTCCAAGGCTTCACCTGCTCTATCCCCTTCTCCATACACTCTTTTGCAATACGGACAATATCCTCCGCCTCCTTCGATAATTTCCCAAGACAGAACATACGCGAAGAATCAGAAAAATACCCATTGTAAATCGTAGATACATCCACATTCACAATATCCCCCTCTTTCAGGATAACATCTTCCGAAGGAATCCCATGACACACCTGACTATTCACCGAAGTACAAACACTTTTCGGATAACCGTCATAATGCAGCGGTGCCGGAATCCCCCCCAATTCCCTTGTCTTTTCATACACCATCCGGTCTATCTCCTCCGTATTCATCCCTATCCGGATATTTGCCGCCACATAATCCAACACCGCAATATTACGCAGCCCGCTCTCCCTAATACCGTCTATCTGCTCTTTTGTCTTAATCATCTCCCGCTCCGGAACCATATGCCCTTCCAGCTGATACTTAATCACCCTATCGTCAAACCTCTCATGACAAGCCTTATACTTCCTCCCGCTCCCGCACCAGCAAACCTCATTCCGCCCTAACTTCTTAAACATCCTTCTTTCTCCCTTTCCTACAGCCATCTGACAACCCACGCCCACTGCCCTCCGCCTGCAGTCCCCCCTAAACCCGCAAACCGAAACCGCACCGGACACACCGATCCACCCTCACTCCATAAACTCCCGCTTCACACCCTCATACCATACCCCCCTGCCACAATATCCCCAAAAAGCCCCCCCAATTTCCTCCCCTCCCCAACACACTACCTCCCCCAAACCCCCTCCACACAGCTACAAAACCCAAAAGCCACACCCACACAA
>CAJUIM010000120.1 GCA_910586275.1 uncultured Lachnospiraceae bacterium
CAGCCGGAAAAAGTGCACGGAAAACCGGGACAGGCGCTCCCGCTGCCGCCGTCCCACAAAAAAATCCCTCCTGTGCGTCCGCCTCTCAACACAACATTCCGGCTGAACTGTTACAAATAATCTACTCCCTATCTTTTTCCCACAAAAAGCTGTCTCCAAGCATACCCAGATACCATTTCAGCAATTTTCTGCACTCCACGATTATATCGTCTTTACAGTCTCTTTCCACTCTCCTTGGATGAAGCTGCCACGGATCATTTTTATCATCATAAAAATATTCTTCCTGCTTTTCCTCCGGCATATACCCGTTAGTTACCACATAAGTATATTCCGGTGTTTTAATCCCCCTCCAGCCATGTGCTTTATGATTCATCCCCTGTTCCGCAAATGCCGAGACACTTTCCGGCGACCCGGGATAGGAGCAGAGGAACATATGCTGCGGCGATTCCTCCGTCTCTCCCAGCACAGAAGCTGCATGACTTCTCCCTTCACAAGTATCCGGCACCCGCAGGCCAAGCAGTTCCAGTAAAGTAGGCATATGATCCGGGCTTGCAAACATAACCCCATTCCTTCCTGCCCTGATTCGGTTTTTCTGTCTCATAAGCAGTGGAATATGGATAGACTCTTCATACCAGATATTTTTGCTCATCAGCCCATGGGAACCAAGCATTTCTCCATGATCTGACGAGAGTACGACCAACGTATTTTCTTCCATCTCTTTTTCCTTCAGATAAGAAAGAATGCGGCCAAACTGTTTATCAATGCCATATATTGCCGAAAAATACTGTCTCGCTATAGTTTCCATTTCCGGCGTGCGTTTTTCCTCCGGCACATTCCCGCGCCATTCTATCTGAAGGTCACGAAATTTTTCATAGTAGCAATCCGGCACCAATTCATATGGCAGATGGGGAGGATTATAAGACAAAAACAGGGCAAAAGGAGCATCCCCTGCCTTACGTCCTTCCAAATATTCCAAAGCTTTGTCCGTTTCATATTCCGCCGACCACCTTCCCGGCCGGATCTGCTCCGGAGAATCCGCCCAGTAATGAGGATTTAAATGGTCATCACATGCACCGTAAGAAAGCCAATATTCAAATCCCTGTCTCCGCTCTCCCGGAGGAGTATACGCATCCCAATGTACCGCTCCCGAAACCGGATGCCTGACAAAATTCTGTTCCGATGAATCCAAATGCCACTTCCCGATATATGCCGTCCGGTATCCGGCATCCTGCAGCACATTCCCGATACAGATTTCCTGAGGCTTCAGCATGATTTTTTCTTCCAGCCCTATCTTGCAGTTTGTCCACAGACCAACGGAATACGGATATTTTCCTGTCATTAAGCTTCCCCTGTGAGGGGTACAGAGAGGAAACGTACTATATGCATTTTCAAAGCAAAGACTTTCCTCCGCAAACCGGTCCATATTGGGAGTAAGCACTTGATCCTTCTTAGTATAGCCTATCGCCTGATATCTCCATTGATCCGCAAAAACATAAATTAAGTTTGTCTTCATTGCCATCCCTCTCAGTCAGACACTTACCGATACCGAATTTTCCTTACTTTCCGGCATATGTTCACCCTTTTATCCCGCTGGCAGCCACACCTTCCACAAAGAAACGCTGGCAGCTCAGAAATACGATAACAATCGGAATCAGCGAGCAGACGGATGCCGCCATAATCCATGCATAATCGGCTCCATACTGTGAAATAAACATACGGATACCAAGCTGCACTGTCTTTAATTCCTTTGTCTTAAGATAAATCAACGGCCCCATAAAATCATTCCACACATTGGTGAAAGTAAAGATTGTCAATGTTGCCATAGCCGGTTTTCCTAACGGAAACACAATTTTCCGAAATATGCCGAACTCATTCAGCCCGTCAATTCTCGCCGCCTCACACAATTCATCCGGAATGCTTATATAAAACTGTCTGATCAGAAACACACCGAAAGCCGAAAACGCCTGCATAAGTATCAGTCCTATATGACTGTCATTCAGTCCCATCTTGGAAACTAAAATAAACTGCGGCACCATATATACCTGCCAAGGAACCGCTATCGTAGTAACATACATTAAAAAAATCGTATCCCGTCCCTTAAATCTGCACTTCGTGAACCCATATGCCGCAAAACAGCTTGTGCACAGCTGAATCACTGTCGTACATACCGTTAGTTTCAAAGTATTTAAAAAGAAAGTAACTAACGGAAGTTTCTTCCATATTACACTATAGTTTTCCGGGTGGAGAGTTTCCGGCCACCATTTCATTGGTATGGAAAATACATCTTTGTTCAGCTTTAAAGATGAAATTACCATCCAGTAAAACGGAACCAGCATAATCACCGCCAGACAAGTCAGAAGAACATATAATATTATTTTTACTGCTTTTCTCTTTGTACGCATTCGTTCTCCTCCTAATTTAGTTCCTGCGCCGCCCTTCTCAATGCTTTGCCGCTGTTTTTCTTCTGCTGCCATTCCTTAACCGGATTTCTCTTATAAATCCTTAGACCATTTTTTCTCTCCTCGGAACTGTATAAGAGTAATCACTAATACAATAGCAAACAAAATGATGGCCGCTGCGCTGGCCGGACCGAATTCCCAACTGGTAAAGGCTTTCTCATAAATATAGTTAACAAGTGTCTTTGTGGCATTTCCCGGTCCGCCTCCTGTCATTACATATACTAAATCAAACACTTTGAAGCACTGAATGGTCAGCATAATCAGCACGAAAAAGGTAGTGGGCGTCAGCATAGGTACTGTAATATACCAGAGTTTCTGCCACCCTTTTGCCCCGTCAATACTAGCCGCTTCATACAGTGAATTGGATATGCCCTGCAATGCCGCCAAATAAACGATCATATAATATCCCATATATTTCCATATGCTTACAATGGAAACGGATACCATTGCCCAGTCTTTATCCACTACCCACCTAGGCGGATTCTCCATGCCTAAAAACCGCAGTATTTCATTAATCGGACCCATATCCGGCTGAAACAGCATATTCCATACGGCTCCCACGGCAACAATAGAAGCTATATAAGGAAAATAAAATGCCGTTCGGAAAATAGCCACCCATCTTAGTTTGCTGTTCAGCAATACCGCCAGCAATAGTGCCAGCACCAGCGTAGGCAGGACAGTCATCAAAGCATAACTGATTGTGTGCAGCAACGCTCCCCGAAATATCCTGTCCCCGAAAATATCAGCGAAATTCTCCAATCCCACAAACTGCATCGGCCTCTGTGAACCGTCCCAGCTCATTACGCTTAAAACAAAAGAAAAAACAACAGGTATAAAAACAAATACGGTATAACCGATTAAGTTTGGAAGGATAAATGCATACCCTGTCATATTATTGCGAATTTTTCTTTTCTGGCCGGAAGTCAGAAAACTTTTCTTGCCACTTCCCATACGCATCCTCCTTAGATTCTGTCTTTTAAAAGGGGCTGGTTATTCCCAGCCCTTTATCTCTGCAACTCTTTCTGTCAGTTCTGCAATTCCTTCGTCCACCGAATAAGAATGAATCATTATCATCTCATGGACTTCATCCAATACCGTACGGATTTCTTCAATCTGAGGGTCTAACGGACGGTCAAAAGAATAATGTGTATAACTTAATGCTTCCACATTGCTCTCTCCTTCCGGAAAACGTTCCGCGGATGCGATAGTCTGAAGGGCAGCATCGGAAGGAATGCCAGTGAATACACCCTGTTTTGCCAAAATTTCCGCTGCTTCCTCAGAAGATGCAAATTTCACGAAATCCCATGCCAAATCAGCCTGATCCGTAAATGCACTGATGGCAATCGGTGTAAGCGCTCCTACCGTATATCCTGCTTCCGTATCCTTGGAATGAGGAAGTGTCGCAACACCCCAGTTAAAGTCTGTTTCGCCTTCTTCCTGAGACTGCATCATGGTCGCAATAAACCATGTTCCCATAGGCATCATCGCGCACTGCTGATTCTTAAATACGGAAGAATAATGGATATTCGCGGTCTTCAAAGTGGAATAATCCTGAATATAACCATTATCCTGAAGTGCAAGGGCATCCTCATACCAAGACTTCATAAAGCTATAATCTTTTTCCACAACCGTATTTTTTCCATCCTGTACTGCCCAGTTTGTAACCAATGCCTGCCAAGTATGGTTATGGGAACCATATACTTTTTCGCTTCCTTCGCCGCTGGTCATCTTCGCAGCCAGTTCATAATACTCTTCCCATGTCATATCATTTGTGGGATATTCAACATTTGCCGCATCAAACAAATCCTTATTATAATAAAGCACATACCAATCGTTCCTATAAGGAAGAGAATAAGACTTCCCGTTATACATCAGCTGCTCCGCTGCTCCCTTGTAAACCGATAAATCCAGATTATCTTTTGCAATATAATCATCCAAAGCAAGAAGCTGTTCTTTATCTGCCATCTGAAGCATCGATCCCATATCCTTTACCCAAATGACATCCGGATCGGCCTGTGCCGCCGAAAGGCTGATTCCTAAAGAATTGTTATATTCATCCGCCGATGTATCTATTATCTTTATCTCCACATTTGCATTTTTTTCCTCATAGGCATCTATGACAGCCTGAAATTGAGGCGTGGATTCATTATCCCAAGTAGTTACCGAAAGCACCTGCTTTTCTCCCGAAGCCTCCTCTTTTTCTTCCGTGCCGCTTTCTCCGCCGGTTTCCGCATCCTTCTCTGTTTCTGAACCCGTACTCTTCGCTGTCTCCTGACTCTCTGCCGGTTTGCTCCCACAAGCCGCCAATGCACCACAAGCCACGATCCCGGCCATCAGCATTGCAACCAATTGTTTCTTTCTCATGATAATTTCCTCCTTCTTAAATTCCGCTTTATCCTTGATCCTTATCTGTAATCCGATAAGTTTCAAGTATTTTATATATTTAGTTTAACAAATCTCCCTTCCTTTTCTGAATCAACAATTTTCGGATTCTGATTTCCTTTTTTTAGTTTTTGCTATTTGATCAGAAAAAAGATATACTTTTTTCATATTATATTACTTTTTGTATATCAAGCATAATTCCAATTGTAAGTATCCTTATTTTTATGTATCATAGCTTAAAGCAACTATTTAGGATAGCCTTCAGAGAGGAACAGGCCCATGAAAAAAAATCCTAGAACCTTCCGACAGCGAATGATTTTATATAATCTGCTTATGATTATCTGCATCGCTTTCATCATCAGCATATACACTTATTCTTCTTACAGAAAAGATGTCATTGCCAATGAAACCGTCAGTTCCGCCAACCGGCTTCAGTCCCTTTCCGCCAGGCTTGAAATTGCCTGTGACGAAATGATTAACATTGTCCAGAATTGCGCCGGCAGGAAATCCTTATTCCTATCCTCCGTTCTTTCCGGCAGCGACAGCCGGTCCGACAAAAAATCCGGAATTTATGCTTCCGACGTGCTGAAAGATCTTTGTGCGATTTCCGGATATAATCAATATATTTATAAAATTACGGTCTTTGAAAAAGGATCCCTTTTTATTCAGGCGGGAACTTCTTACGGCAGTTATAACGATGCCCATCGCATTATGGCTGCCCCATGGTTTGAAGAACTGCTGAACAAGGATATGCGGGAATATACATTGACTCTGAAGGATAACCCATTTACATTGAATGCGCAGGCCAACCCTCAGCTGCTCCCTTTGATTCGCCCTCTCCAATATTCCAGAATGAAATCTCCCGAGGATGCCTGGGTCTGCCTGACCATCTCCCCAAAACTGTTTCAGGATGCCTTAGCGCTTTTGCCGCAAGACAAATCCGTCCTTATTATGACGGATGACTTTTCCGCTGTCAGCAGCATGAATATGGATTTATTCCCGTTAAAGGATATAGAAACACTCCTGTGCGGCTTACAGGAACAGAAAGGCAGTTTACGCACACAGTTATCCGGCACGGACTGTATCGTCACTTGGGAACGCCTGCCGGTCAGCGGCCTGATCCTCTGCGAAGTGCTTCCTATGACGAATATGTCTCTGAATCCGCGGGGCATACGCGCCACAATCAGTTTGGTCTTCCTTTCCAGCATGGCAATCGGCTTTATATTGTCATTATTGTTTACCCGTTATCTGACCCGGCCGATTACACGTTTAATAGAACATATGGAAGTAATATCCTCCGGCAATTTCAGCAGGAATCCGAATATAGAATCCGACGATGAATTGGGAATGATCGGAAAACAGATAAATAAAATGTCTTCTCATGTTTCTGCCTTGATGGAAAACCGGATCCGCGATGAACAGGAAAAAATGGATTTAGAAATTAAGATGCTTCAGGCTCAGATCAATCCCCATTTTCTCTATAATACATTGGATTCCATTAAGTGGATTGCAACCATGCAGCACAATACGGGCATTGTAAAAATCGTCTCCTCTCTTTCCTCCCTGCTGAAAAATATGGCGAAAGGTTTTAACGAAAAAGTTACGGTCCGTCAGGAATTAGACTTTTTGGATAATTATGTTACGATAGAAAAAATCCGCTACATTGAGCTTTTTGATGTGGAAATCAGCGTGGACGACCCGGCATTGTACCATGCAGGCATTATTAAACTGACGTTGCAGCCTTTGGTAGAAAACAGCATTTTTTCCGGTATAGAACCAAGTGGGAAGCCGGGTCTGATACAGATTCATATATACGAAAAAAATCAGATACTGTATATCAGTATCCGGGACAACGGCATCGGCATTTCAGAAGAGAATATCGCCCGTATGCTTACCGATACTTCCCGCGTAACTAAACACTATATGAGCGGCATCGGCCTCCCTAACGTTGACCGACGGATTAAGCTTGTTTACGGAGAAGAATACGGACTTCATATGGAAAGCCAAGTGGGTGTCTTCACTTGCGTTACCGTATCGCTTCCCTTAGAATTTCTGGAAGGAGTTTCTTATGTACCGAATAATCCTGATTGATGATGAACCTTTGATCCTCGCCGGCATTGCATCGTTGATTTGCTGGGAAAAACATGACTGCTGCATTGTAGGCAAAGCAACAAACGGCCACGCTGCCATTGACCTGATTCTGGATACCAAACCGGATATCGTCATAACCGATATCCGCATGCCCGTCATGGACGGATTGGAACTGATTCAGGCCTGCAAGGATAAAAACTGTGAATTTGCTTTTATTTTCCTTACCAACCTAGAAGATTTCCAGCTTGCAAAACAGGCTTTGCATTTAGGTGCCATAGATTATCTTGTAAAACTGGATCTCCAGCCTCAGGCATTGGTACAGGCACTCGACAAAGCGAAAGAGTACTGTTCCAGACTGGAAAGCCACAACAATCGAATGTTGTATAATCTGCTGCTGAAAGACAGCCAAGAACAGCTGGAACGCAATTATTTTTCGCAGCTGCTCCTATATCCGTCCGACAATGACATCCCTGCCAACCCGGAAATCGCTGTCCGTTACCCGACAGCTTATGTAATTCTGTTCCAAATGAAACCGGAACAAATTCTTTTCGGGCAGACGGAAACCTATGATTTTCCGTTTATCAGCAGTCAGCTGCTTGATGTTATTTCGGGAATTGCCTCCCGTTATTTACAAAGCTACACCATACTGATGCCCCAGAAAGATACCATGCTTCTTATCGTTTCCCCAAAATCCGAATGCGATAATGAGAAAACCCTTTCTGAATTTTGCACCAAAATAAATGTAACCCTTGGCACTTATTTTGCCCTAACCGCCCTATTCGGCATCAGCCGGAAAAAATCAATGCTTTCCCTGCTTCCGGAAGCCCTTGCCGAAGCCAAGTCTGCCCTTAGCTGCTGTTATTATGACTCAGCTCTGCGCATTGTTTTTTATCATCATCAAAATCATAAACTACAGCTGCCTGCAGAAAGAGAATTTAATATCAATTTCCTGAAAAAATCCATGTCTGCAGCCGTGTTGGAAAATGAAGCCGAGGGGTTAAAAGAGATTTTTCATGCACTTTCCGACCTGTTTACACAATACAAACCTGATAAAACACAGGCAGTCAGCGCATGCATCAATATTTATACTTACCTTCATGACCTGCTGCAGAATGAAATATCCGAAAGCAGCACATTTCCTTACAGTATGGATATCGCAGAACAGCTGGCTCAGCTTGGCAGCCTGAATGATATCCTATCTTGGCTGGAAAGCTTCTGTGACAAAATATGTGCCCTGCTTTCCGACAGAAAAGAAAACCGCTCTGACAAACTTGTTTATATGGCGAAACGTTACATTCATGAACATTATAAAGAAAAACTGACTTTATCCGATATTTCGGATCATCTGAAAATAAGTTCCGGCCACCTCAGTTCCACTTTCAGCCGTTACATGAATCAGACCGTATCCGATTATATCGCCGAAGTAAAAATCGGACATGCCAAAGAACTTATTGATTCCGGACAATATCTGATTTACGAAATTGCCGACCGGCTGGGCTTTGAAAACGCTTATTATTTCAGTAAAGTATTCAAAAAAGTAACCGGTATGTCTCCGAAAAACTATGAATGCCTCAGTAAAATGAAACAAATATAAAACACTATGCCATTAACTTAAGCCGTAGCCCCTACGGCTGATCACGGCTGCTATCTCCTGCATTCCGGGCAGGCAGGCTTCAAAGAACATCTTATAAGATTCACAGAAATAATTCTCTCCCTTTTCCGTCCCCGGCTGCTCACGGTGTCTGCGGCAGCCGCCCCGGCAGACCACAAAAAATCTGCAGTTTCTGCATTCTGTGGAATGATTTATGGAATTCTCCACAAATCCGCTCTCTTTTCTTCTCTGTTGTATCACTTCAAAGCTATCCTGATTAAGATTGCCAAGAACATAATCATCCAACACATAAAAATCACAAGGATATACACTCCCGTCGGCTTCCACCACATTCTGAAAACTGCACACTCCCCGTTGTTCACAGGATTCCGGCATTTGCCCCAAAAGAATACTGATATAATTTTCAAACTGCCGGATATACGGCTGCTTTCCCTGCCTTAAATCCAATTCCCAAAGTTCAAACAAATCAATCAGAAACTGTCCGTACATTTCGGGAGACAGGGAATACTCCTGCTGCCCCTGCTTTTCCCGGATCGGGTCCAGGCAGGCAATATACTGCTGCCATAGAAAACCCAATTTCTTATACTGCTGATAAATCCGGCGTATTTTCGGAGCGGTTTTTCCGTTAACCACAGTCAGGACATTGAATTCAGCGCCCGCCTGTCTCAACCTATCGGCTGTTTCCAAGATACGGAAATAAGTATCCTGCCCCAGACAATCTTTGCGGTATGCATCATGCGCTGCCTTTATGCCGTCTACAGACAACCCTACCAGAAAATTATTTTCCGCCAAAAAATTACACCACTGATTATCCAATGCATATCCGTTGGTCTGTAACGCATGCATAATTTTAATATTTTTTACATTATACTTTTTTTCCAAACTCAGGCATTGCTTATAAAAATCCAGTCCCGCCAACGTAGGCTCTCCTCCTTGGAAAGCGATGGTACACTGTCTCTCCGCAAAAGCCAAAGTTTCCTTAATCACATGTTCCAACGTTTCCCCGCTCATAATACCATAAGAAGACCGGCTGCGTTTCTCCATCTCATCCGCATAAAAACAATAGCTGCACCGCATATTGCACAGCCCGGAGGCCGGTTTTATCATTATATTTATCTCTGGCATATTATCTCCCTTTCACCGATAATTTTCATCGGCATATTCTATATGTATATTATACTGTTCCTTTCTTACTTTCAATAAAAAATCATCTCCAAATGACTTTTCTTAATAACGAGTCATTTGAAAATGATTTTTTAATGAGTCATTCCTATTCCTTTTCCCCTGACGGCTCTTCTTCAACCGGCTCTTCCGCAGCAGTCCCTTCTTCCGTCCCGTCTGCCGTAGTTTCTTCCTCTGTTTCCACAGTCAGATATTTCAGTTCCCCTTTGTTATCCACTACCGTATATCCTGCTACCAGATTATTCACATACTCCGATGTCCTCTGACTTGCTATTGTATTTGAAATATTTTCATCATCCGCTTCGTCATAATATCTCTGAATAAACTCTACTACATAATACCGGCTGCCGGATGTATCTTCTATAACCGAAAGATCTCCCTCTTTCCTACCTTCTTCATACAGCCAGTCACTGATTGCAGAAGGAGTTCCGGAATAAGTCGCGCCTTCCCGAAGTGAAGCGTCATTTTCCGCATCTTCATAAGTTGCTTTCTCATCCTCTGATGCATTTGCTATGCAAAGTTCCTTAAATTCATCCCCGTTTTTGCGGGCTTCCATCATGGCATCTGCTTTCTCCTTTGCCTCAGCCATAGCTTTTGCTTTCTCGTCTTCGGATGCTTCTTCTTCAGTCTCTGCCGAAAATACAAAGCTTCTGTAATCTACCCTATCATAACTCTGTACATTCTGCTCATAATATTCTTTCACCTCTTCTTCTTCCGGTGCATTCTGCTCTATCAGGTGATTATAATAAGCTGCCGCCAGCAAATCATCTTTCAGAATACGTTCCATTCTTTTTTCCGTAGCATATTTACCGTAAGCTGTTTTATAAAATTCAGCCACGGATACTCCCGATGATTCTGCCCCGGCCTTTAAGCTGCTTACTGCATTGGCATATTCCTCCGAAACATCATAAGTAAAATTATTGGCGGCCGCATCGTCCAACATAGCCTTTGTCTGCTTAATCTGCTCCACAGCCATTCCGTCTATAAAATCCTTCCATGACAAATTATCCGTATACTGTTGCTGTGACAAATCTGCCGTCGGATCCACTCCCATATATGGCAGCATAGCGGAATAACCGCTTAAAGCAGCTTGATAATAATAATCAAATTCCACTTTTGTTACCGCATGTTCCCCAACCGTCACATAAGCATCCTTCGTTGCCACTTTCTTATCCCACATGGACTTTCCCACAGAACCTACAATCGCTGTAATAATCACTGCGCATACCACAGTCATGCCGATATGCATAAACTTAGCATCCCTTTTATCCTTTTCTTCCTGTTTCCGCCTTGCTTCCATTTTGCGGTCATATTTGGTCTGCACCTTCTGCACCGTTTCTGACTGCGGCTGATTCTTCTTTGCCATTTGTGATAATCCTCCTCTTATCCTATCTGCTTTCCTCAATATTCTTTCAAATGAAACCACCCAAAATTATAACCGGTAATTGTGATATCCATGTGAATTTCTACTTCTTTCTTGCAAAAACAATATCGTTTTTTATTATACTCTCTATAAGTAGCTTTTGCAAGCATCTTACGAAACGATCGTGACTTTCACCGTAACAGTTCAGCCTGAATGTAATGTTGGGAGGCGGACGCCCGTGCGCGAGTTTTTTTAGTGGCCGGCAGCAGCGGAACTGCCTGTCCCGGTTTTCCGTGCAC
>CAJUIM010000121.1 GCA_910586275.1 uncultured Lachnospiraceae bacterium
GTTTTTATTCGGACCGGGCGGCGGCTTCCGTGAATGGCATTGCGTATGGCCGCAGTCTTCCCTTAGTTTATCTGGGGGGTTGCTTTTTTGCGGGCGCGTATCCGTGCTTGGCATGCCGTAACGATGTCGTATTTGTATGTGATGCCGTACATGACGGCAGACAAGACAAATGCAGTGATGACATCAAAAGCGGAATGCTGTTTGATGAACATGGTAGATAGGATGATCAAAGTGCATAAAATCAAGGATCCCAGCCGTACCCAACGGATTTTGGACAGTTTTCTGCTGCGTGCAATGGCAAAGTGGGCACCCAGCGAATTGTAAACATGGATGCTGGGGCATATGTTGGTGGGTGTATCCGTTTGGTATAAACGGGCAACCCATGCCGTGAAAATATTGTCTCTTGGCATGACGGCCGGACGCAGATTGTGTCCGTTGGGAAAAAGGGTGGAGACTAAAAGGAAAACGGTCATTCCTGTAAAAAGAAAGACGCAGGCTCTCCAATAGTCGTCTTTGTCTTTAAAGAACAGCCAGAGCACCACTACGGAAACATAGGCAAACCAAAGGAAATAGGGAATGACAAATAATTCACAGAATGGGATATAATCGTCCAGAGTCACATGAATCAGGGAATATCTTGTCACATTTTTTTCCAGCCATACAAACCAAGTCATGTAAATGATTCCGTAAATTAAGAGCGGAATGGCATGCTTGTATTTTGTGTATAATTGTCTTATGCTTATTTTTTTCACAGAGTTATTCATATATTCCTTCCTCCTGCCAATCGTGCCGGTAGATGTTCTGTGCATGCTTCGGCTCTTCACATCATAAGATGAAGCTTCTGTTTCAGGCAGGCAATTGTGATGGAATCCGATTTGCGGGTAACTTCGCCGTCCGTGTGCACCCATAGCGGCGCAGAGGAGCAGAGTGTGGCTTTTTCGGCGGTAAAATGCCGTATGGCGGGGAAGATATAATGTTTTCCCCAAAAGGCAGTAGGCAACGCAAAAAGGATTACTAATTTCGGGATGCGGCCGACGACGCATAAATCCAACAGACCGTCGGAGGCATCTGCCGTCGGGCAGAACTGAAAACCGCCGCCTTCATATTTGTGAACCATAAAAGCGGTAAACAGAAAACGTTTCAGGCGGATCGGTGTTTCCGAATGGTCCAGATAGATATCGCAGGATACCGACTTGGCGGCAGCCAGCTGCTTCAGCGCAATGGACAGGTAGGTCAGCTTTCCCAGACCGATTTTATTTAATGTTTTTTTGAAACGGGAAGCGAGGGCTTCCCTGCATACTGCGGCATCAAAGCCAATGCCGCTGCTTACGGCAAAATATCTTACGGCGGAAGTCTGTTCTTTTCCGTATGTCAGGATGCCTAAATCCAACGTGCGGACAACCTCGCCTTTCAATATGGTTTCCAAAATATGGGCAGGGTCTTTCGGCAGTGCCAGATCCCTTGCCAGATCGTTGCTGGAACCGGTGGGTATGTAGCCTAACCAGAGCCGGTCAAAGTCTGCAATTCCCTGTAAAGCTTCGTTTACGGTGCCGTCGCCGCCAAGAATGATCAATTTGACGGGAGAGGCATCCGGCAGCTGTCTGTCAGGGGCAGTCAGGTTGGCAACAATGCGTGTGACGTGTCCCGTGCCTTTGGAAAAAATTACTTTATATGCAATGTTCCGTGCCAAGAATATTTGTTCTAACTCTTTCCATATTTTCCTGCCGCGTCCGGATTTGGATGCAGGATTTACAATAATGTAGTACATGGTATGCCTCTTTGGTGCAATTTGCGGCGGAAAATGAAATGATTTCCTGCCGGTTTCTGAATCTTCCCCATTGTAGCAGTATTTTTTTATGAAGTAAAGGATTCTTTTCATATAATTTCTTAATTATTCTTTAATATTTTTTGTTATATCCTATACTTATTCTTTTTTACGGTTTTCATTCGATTTAATTTATGGTATACTTCAAAATATCTTTTGGATAAAGTATGGAAGGAAGAAGACGGAGGAATCGGTTTATGTATTCATTTGATGAAGTGAAAAATGCGGATCCTGAAATAGCGCAGGCAATTATGGACGAGCAGGAGAGACAGAACAGCCATATTGAGCTGATTGCATCGGAAAACTGGGTAAGCAAGGCCGTAATGGCGGCGATGGGCAGCCCGCTGACCAATAAGTATGCGGAAGGATATCCGGCAAAAAGATATTACGGAGGCTGCGGCTGTGTGGATGTGGTGGAGAATCTGGCCATCGAGAGGGCAAAGGAACTGTTCGGCTGCGATTATGCCAATGTGCAGCCACATTCCGGCGCACAGGCGAATCTGGCGGTGCAGTTTGCCATCTGTGAACCGGGCGATACTATTATGGGGATGAATCTGGATCATGGCGGACATCTGACCCATGGAAGCCCGGTAAATATTTCCGGAAAATATTTTAAGATTGTGCCTTACGGCGTGAACGAGGAAGGCTTTCTGGATTACGGCAGGCTGAGGGAAATTGCATTGGAGGCAAAGCCGAAGATGATCATTGCGGGAGCCTCTGCCTACGCAAGGACGATAGATTTTAAGAAATTCAGGGAAGTTGCGGATGAGGTAGGCGCAGTGCTTATGGTGGACATGGCTCATATTGCAGGGTTGGTGGCGGCAGGGCTTCACCCCAGTCCGGTGCCCTATGCGGATGTTGTGACGACGACGACCCATAAAACGCTGAGAGGACCCCGCGGCGGCCTGATTCTCTGCAATAAGGAAGCGGCGGAAAAATATAATTTTAATAAAGCGGTGTTCCCGGGTATTCAGGGCGGGCCTCTGATGCATGTGATTGCGGCAAAGGCAGTATGCTTTAAAGAGGCTTTAAGCGAAGAATTCAAGACTTATCAGAAAGGCATCATTGACAATGCACAGGCTCTCTGCAAAGGGCTGACGGACAGGGGAATCAGGATTGTTTCCGGCGGCACGGACAACCATCTGATGTTGGTGGATCTGACAAATTTTGACCTGACAGGAAAGGCTGTGGAAAAGCTTTTGGACGAGGCGCATATCACGGCCAATAAGAATACCATTCCCAACGATCCGAAGTCGCCTTTTGTCACAAGCGGCATCAGGCTCGGCACGCCGGCGGTTACTTCCAGAGGAATGAATGTGTCGGATATGGATGAAATTGCGGAAGCGATTTCCCTTGTCATTAAGGGCGGTGAGGACAAGATACCGGAAGCGCGGGCTATCGTGCAGAAACTGACGGATAAATATCCTTTGCTGTAGCAGGGGATTTGACAGACAAGCTGTCTTAGAGCGAAGCTGAAAATATTTCAATTTTGCTTTAAGGCAGTTTTTTCATGTTACATATTCCGGTCGGTGATTTTAAATTTGAGAATATTTTATGGTGAAAATAGTTACTAAAATTTTCGGATTAGTTTTGATATATTTGTATAATATGTAAAATAGATTTGTAAATCAGCAGAATATATGATAAAATATAGTGTCAGAAAAAGTGATGATGATCAGAAGAAAAGGCAGAGGGTCTGTAAAGGAGGAGCAGGAAGAGAAGTGACTTTATGCTAAGGAGGATAGTGGAATGAGCATGGCAGAAAAATCATTGGTGTATACGAACGAGAACTGCATCGGATGTAATAAATGCATCTCGGCATGTCCGGTGCTGACTGCAAATTATGCCATAGAGCAGAACGGTGAGAATAAGATTGTAGTGAACGGCGATGCTTGTATAGCCTGCGGAGCCTGTTTTGATGCCTGTGAGCATGAGGCAAGAAGTTATCAGGATGATACGGAGCGTTTCTTTGAAGACTTGAAAAGAGGGGAAAAAATATCCCTGCTGCTGGCACCGGCATTTCTTGCAAATTATCCGAAAGAATATGCTTCCGTGCTCGGCGGATTAAAGGATCTGGGAATTAACCATATTATAAGTGTGAGTTTCGGAGCGGACATCACAACGTGGGGATATATAAAATATATTACGGAACACAATTTTACAGGGGGAATTTCCCAGCCATGTCCGGCAGTGGTTGGATATATTGAAAAATATATGCCGGAACTGCTTCCTAAATTAATGCCGGTTCATTCGCCTCTTATGTGCGGGGCAATATACATAAAAAAATATATGAAGCTGTCGGATAAGCTGGCATTTATTAGTCCTTGCATAGCAAAGAAAATGGAGATTGAGGATCCGAATACATACGGTTATGTCTCTTATAATGTAACTTTCGACCATTTGATGGATTATGTGCGGAAGCACAATATTAAGGGCAAGAATGCTTCCGACGAGATTGAGTACGGCCTGGGTTCCATCTACCCGATGCCCGGCGGGCTGAAAGAGAATGTTTATTGGTTCTGCGGGGAAGAAATGTTTATCCGTCAGGTGGAAGGCGAGAAACATATGTATGAGTTCCTAGAGGATTATAAGGAAAGAGTGCTGAAAGGGAGGAAGCTTCCCTTTATGGTAGATGCCCTGAACTGTGCTAATGGCTGTGTATACGGCACGGCAATCGAGCCGGAGAAAGCGAAAGTGGACGATAACCTATATGCCCTTCAGGAAATTAAGGAAAGAAGCAAACGGAACGGGCGGAACCATCCTTTTTCGAAAGGCCTTTCACCGAAACAGAGACTGCATAGGCTGAACAGCAAGTTCGCAAAGTTAGATATCAATGATTTCATCCGTAAGTATACGGATCATTCCAAGGAAATCACGATTAAAAAGCCGAGCAGGGAGGAACTGGATAAAATATACGGCAGCATGGAAAAGAGGACGGAGCATGAGAGGACAATCAATTGTTCGGCCTGTGGCTATGAGACATGCGAGAAGATGGCCAGAGCAATATATAACGGCTGCAACACAAAAAATAACTGCCTTCATTATATGAAAAATATGATTGAAAAAGAAAAGGAGACGGCAGAGGAACTTTCCAGGGAAATGCATGAAAAGAATGCAATTATCGAACAGAAGAACCGTAAGATTTCGGAAGTGGTAGAAAGCGTTGCAAATGATTTCGGCCTGTTGGATAAATCTATCCATGAGATGGCAGCGGGCAATACGAACAATGCGGAAGAAAGCACGAATATCAATCTGCTGATGATGAAGGTAGTGGATTTCAGCGATGAACTGAAAAAAGCACTGGAAGGCATCGAGACACTGACCCGCAGCCTGCAGAGCAATAACGAAGAAATTACGAATGTGGCGGACGAGACGAATCTATTGTCGCTGAATGCAAGCATAGAAGCCGCACGGGCAGGAAGCGCAGGCAGGGGTTTTGCCATAATTGCTGAGAATATTAAAAAGCTTGCGGATTCTTCCAAGGAGACGGCGGCGGACAGTGAGGCCAACCAAGCTAAAATAGAGGAAGCCATAGAGATGCTGCTGCAGAAAGCGGAGCAGCTGATCGGCATTATTGACGATGTGAATCAGAAAGTCACCAGCCTTGCGGCAGCCACGGAAGAGATAGCCGCCGCCACCGTAGAGGTAGGGGGAGTGTCGGAAAGCTTAAAGGAGAAGATGGGAGAACTGGTTCAATAACCCAGTTCTTCCGCTACAAAATACAGCTTAATCCGCCCTTTGATGCCGCTGCGGCGCGTAATGACAATCTGGCTGCACATGCAGTCAGGGGACAGGCAGTCATTGCAGCATCCCGCAAAGTTGCAGGGGGTCTGCCGGTTCAGGCGTTTTGCATTGGGCGGGGCGGCGAAATTGCGTACCCGCTCCAGCCCGGCGGCAATATCGGTGACGATTTTATTTATGCCTACGACTAAAATCACATTTTTCGGCCCATGGATCAGACAGGCAACGCGATTGCCGGCTCCGTCAATATTGACCAGTTCCCCTTGCAGGGTGACTGCATTGGAACTCATCAGGTAATAGTCGGAAAGCACTGTCTGTGCATAAAGAGAACGGCTTTCTTCCGGCGAAGAGGCACTCATGCGGTCTATGCACCGATAACTGCCCTGCCTTATCTTTTCCATAAGCCCGGATTCTTTTATGGATTCGCTTCCTCCCCAAGAAACGGTGCTTCCTTCCGGAATGGATGCAAGGATGGCATCGGTGCAGGAAGCGGAATCTTCAAAGAAATATCCTTCCATTCCCCTTTGGTTTAAATTTTTAATAATAGTTTCTGCGGCTGCCTGAAAGGCAGCTTGTTTGTGTGTCATATGTAGGTACCTCCTTTTATTACAATGCCATTCACTTCAGCCGCAGTCCGAAAGCGTGTCCGAATAAAACATCATTCCTGACGCGCTTTCGGGCTGCGGCTGAAGTGAATGGCATTGCCTTTTTTGGGCTTGCTGCCAGCGGATTTTTCCGGCAGAACAGCGGGTTTTTGATGTTCATATAATATTATAGCCGATTCTGACAGGGATGCAAGAGTTATTGTTGGGTGCCTCGGATGCAGTAAAAACTGAATATTAACAGAAAAAAGGTTATTTATGGAAAATTTTGGAAAATAATAAAATAAAACAGAGAAAAAGAAAAATAATAGTAGAAAAGTGTTGACAAAATAAGAAAGGTTGATTATAATGTCAATATAAACAAAAGAATTCACATAGATGAACAAAAATACAAAGGAAAGAGAGGTAAGGTTCTCCAAAAATTTAAATTAATTCATTTGGTATACAAAAGAATCGGTACACCAAAGATTCGTATTCGAGTACATAGGAAAAGGTAGCGAGCAGCAGAAGATAACAGTTGAATATGTTTATCAGCCGTTACGGTACGGTAGTACAGAGGAAAAATGGAAAGGGTACGAAAGAAAAAAGTGAATATTGTAAAATCTGATGAATTGGAGGTATAGGCCATTGGATAGCATAGTTTAGGAGCGGATATTAATCGTAAAGGTTAATATCCGCTATATTTTATGCGCAGCCGCCTGCAGAGGAATTATGCCGCTATGCGGCGCAGGGCGCACGCGGCAGGCAAGATCAGCCCTCCCTGCCTGACCGAAATTCATTTTCCCGATTCTTTATTTTTATGTGGAAAAAATTATGCAGATAGGGTATGATAGCTATATACTTTGTTAGGAGAGGCTTATGGGAAAAAAGATAAATCAAGATTATGATGAAAAACGGTTATATAGGAGGAAGCGGCGAATCCGCAATCAGATTATTGCATATGTTACGGTGGTTATTTTTTTTGCTGCCATAATGGCCGGCGTGGTATTCGGGGTCCGGGCATTGACAAAGCTGCTTTCCGAGAAGAGACAGGAAGAGGAACTGGCGAAACAGCTGGAGGAAATGGAGAATGAGGAAGAGACAGTGATCGAACCGCCGATTTCGGTGGCCCCCCCGGAGGAAGAAGTGGACTGGCTGGAAGAGATGGTTGCCTCATCCATTGAAAACATGCCTTTGGAAGATAAGGTGGCGGGTTTATTTATCGTGACTCCGGAATCCGTTACGGGAGTGGGTCAGGTGATACAGGCCGGCGAGGCCACGCAGGAGGCATTGAATAAATATCCGGTGGGCGGTTTTGTCTATTTCGATCAGAATATAGTGGACAAGGAGCAGTTCGTACAGATGCTTTCCAATACGATGGGCATGAGGCCGGAATACCCGCTGTTTCTGGCCGTGGACGAAGAGGGCGGCTCGGTCAGGAGAGTGGGAAAGAACATTGAAGTGACGGAAGTGGGCGATATGGCGGATATCGGTGCGGGCGGAGATACCATGAAAGCATACGATGCCGGCACCACGATAGGATTCTATCTCTATGAATTGGGGCTGAATCTGGACTTTGCCCCGGTGGCGGATATTGTAGCCGATCCCTCCAATTCGGCCATCGGAAAACGTTCCTTTGGGGGCGACCCGGTTCTGGCGGGGGATATGGCGGCGGCAATGGTTACCGGAATTCAGGAAAGGGGGGTCAGTTCCTGCCTGAAGCATTTTCCGGGCATAGGTTCCGTGGCCGGAGATACTCATGACGGTATGGCAGTGCTGGAAAAGAATTTGGATGAACTGCGGGCGGCGGAGTTTCAGGCTTTCCGTGCAGGGATAGAGGCAGGTGCGCATTTTGTCATGGTAAGCCATATTTCCGTGCCCAATGTGGTAGGCGACAATACTCCCTCTTCTTTGTCGGAGGAGATGATAACGAACCTTCTCCGCGGAGAATTGGGATATAACGGCATTGTCATTACGGATGCCATGAACATGACTGCAATAACGGAATATTATACGGCGGATGATGCCGCCGTCAGGGCACTGAAGGCCGGGGCGGACATGGTCTTGATGCCGGAAAATTTCGAGACGGCCTATCAAGGCGTGCTGAATGCGGTGAAAGAGGGGGTTATTGCAGAAGAGCGCATCAATGAGTCGCTGAAGCGGATTTACCGTGTGAAATTAAGGGACAGGATAGATGCGGAGGGGAATGTAGTGGACAGCGTAGTAGGAGAAAACCCGGCGGAAGGCGGTGAAGGGACCGTGCCGGAAGGCCAGGCAGAAGGCGGCGAAGGGACCGTGCCGGAAGGTGAGGCGGAAGGCGGCGAAGGGACCGTGCCGGAAGGTGAGGCAGGAGCGGAAGGTGCGTAGGCAGGAGCAGCCGGAGAGCCATATTTTTATAATGCGGGAATCCGGCACCTGCCGGAAAGCAATGACTGCACGGAAAGTAAAGGAGAAGAACAATGGGAATAGCAGCAGCGTTTATGGTTCCGCATCCGCCGTTGATTGTGCCGGCGGTGGGAAAGGGAGAAGAGCAAACTATCAAAGATACAATAGCTGCTTATCGGGAGATTGCAAGGAGAGTGGGGGAACTCAGGCCGGAAACAATAGTCCTTATTTCCCCGCATCAGGTTATGTATGCGGATTATTTTCATATATCGCCGGGGAAAGCGGCGGAAGGCGACTTCGGACAGTTCCGTGCAGGAGCGGTAAAGCTGCAAGCAGCTTATGATACTTCATTTACGGAGAAGCTGTGCCGGCTGGCGGACGGCGGTAATTTTCCGGCAGGAACCATGGGAGAGCAGGAGAAAAGGCTGGATCACGGCACTATGGTTCCGCTGTATTTTGTGGAGCAGTTTTGGAAAGAGTACCGGCTGGTGAGGGTGGGCCTGTCCGGTCTTTCTTTGCGGAAACATTACGAATTCGGCCAGTATATTAAGAGAACGGCGGATATTTTGGACAGAAAGACGGTGGTGATTGGCAGCGGAGATCTATCCCACCGGCTGCTGGAGGAAGGGCCTTACGGATATCGGGAAGAGGGACCCGTGTATGACAAACGGATTATGGATGTCATGAAGAGAGCGGCATTTGACGAATTGCTGGAATTTCCGGAAGAATTTTGTGAAAAGGCAGGGGAATGCGGTCATCGTTCTTTCACGGTGATGGCAGGGACATTGGATCGGACGGCGGTGGAAGCGGAAGCCCTTTCTTATGAAGGGCCTTTTGGCGTAGGGTACGGCATCTGCAGCTATGTGCCAAGCGGGGAAAATCCGGAGCGGAATTTCGGGGAGAAACATGGGGAGAAGGAACGGGAAAGGTTCAGGAAGCAAAGAGAGGCAGAGGATGCATATGTGCGTCTGGCACGCAGAACCATAGAAGAGTATGTGGGCAACGGGCATAAGCCGGAGGTTCCGGAGGGGCTTCCGAAGGAAATGTATAGCAGCAGGGCGGGTGTTTTTGTTTCCCTGAAGAAGGATGGGAGGCTGCGGGGCTGCATCGGGACAATCCGGGCGGTGCGGGAATCCATTGCGGAGGAAATTATACAAAATGCAATCAGCGCATCTTCCGAAGATACCAGATTCTGGCCGGTGGAACCGGAGGAATTGGATGAACTGACAATCAGCGTTGATGTGCTGGGTGACACGGAGAAGATAGGATCGGCAGCGGAACTGGATGTGAAACGGTACGGAGTGGTGGTGACAAAGGGGAAGAAAAGAGGGCTGCTGCTTCCGAATCTGGAAGGTGTGGATACGGTAGAGGAACAGATAGCTATAGCAAAGAGCAAGGCCGGGATCGGAGAAGAGGAAGAGGCGGAACTGGAACGGTTTGAGGTGGTGCGGCATTACTGAGTCCGCTTATTGACTGAAAGACATTGGCATAGGGGGCGATTATGAAAGCGGTATGTAATGTATGCATGCATCATTGTAGGCTGGAGCCGGGGCAGAAAGGAATCTGTCTTGGGAGAAGGAATGAAGGAGGCGCTGTCGTATGCGCCAATTACGGGATGGTCACTTCTTTGGCATTGGATCCCATTGAGAAGAAGCCTCTGAATATGTTTCGGCCGGGCAGTCTTGTGCTGTCGGCCGGGAGTTTTGGCTGCAATCTGAAATGCCCGTTCTGCCAGAATCATGAGATTTCCATGGCGGACGGTAAAACGGCAGAAAGTACGGTGGGTATGGCATATATACCGCCGGAGGGGCTGGCTGCCAAGGCATTGGAATATCAAACAGACGGAAACATAGGAGTGGCTTTTACTTACAATGAGCCTTTGATCGGATGGGAGTATGTAAGGGACACTGCCAGATTGGTGAAGGAATATGGCATGGACAATGTTCTTGTGACCAATGGTTCCGTCCTGCCGGAGATATTGGAAGAAGTGCTTCCGTATATAGATGCCATGAACATTGACCTGAAAGGTTTCCGCCAAGATTATTACCATAAACTGGGCGGGGATTTGGAAACGGTCAAAGCGTTCATCACCCGGGCAGCGGCATCCTGCCATGTAGAACTGACTACGCTGATCGTGCCGGGCGAAAACGACGGAATAGAGGAAATGGAAGAGGAAGCGAAATGGATTGCTTCTCTAGGAAGAGAGATTCCGCTGCATGTGACACGTTTTTTTCCGCAGTACCGTATGACAGACAGAGGGGCTACGGATGTGGGACATTTATACCGCCTTGCGGAAACGGCAGGGAAATATTTGGAACATGTATTTGCCGGGAATGTTTCATGACCGGACGGAACAGCTGTTTTTTGCCGCATCGGAATCGGATGCACAATAAAATTGAGGGACACTTTCCCAATGAAGAGTCCCTCGTTAAAAAATTATGTTTTCTGTTATGTGGAAAGCAGAAAAGAAAGCCATTGACAAATCCGATTCCATTAAGCCCGTTCTACATTGCCTGATCTTAAACAACGTGTACATACATGCATCTTTTTAGCTCCGCCGTTTACTTTGCACTTAACGGTTTTCACGTTAGAGTGCCAAATTCTGTTGGTTTTTCTATTGGAATGGCTTACGTTGTTGCCAAAATGAACGCCTTTACCACAAATATCACACTTTGCCATCTTTGCACCTCCTCGAACATTATACTTACAACATTTGTATCATAGCAGAAAAAGTCGTATAATGCAAGCAAAATTTTTAACTTTGGAAAAATATTGGTAACAGTTCAGCCTGAATGTTGTGTTGAGAGGCGGACGCACGGGAGGGATTTT
>CAJUIM010000122.1 GCA_910586275.1 uncultured Lachnospiraceae bacterium
AAAATATTAAGTTTTCAGGGAACAATTGGAGAGCCTTTTGACCCCAGCATCATGATATTGCATAATATGCAAATAATGCTATAATGAAATAATTGCAGTCCTGCCTTATGGCCGGACTGCCTGGAAAGGAGTTTTTCATGAATGCAAAATACCGTAAAACCATATATGCCTGTTTCTTGGGCTACATAGTACAGGCTATTGTCAACAATTTTGTCCCGCTGCTGTTTCTTACTTTTGAAAGAACATATCATATTCCGTTAAGCCGGATTACGATGCTGATTACCGTTAACTTTGGCATACAGCTTTTGGTAGACTTTCTGTCGGCCGGATTCGTGGATAAGATCGGATACCGCGCCTCCATTATTATAGCTCACGTTTTCTCGGCCGCCGGACTGCTAGGCTTGGCGGTGCTGCCGGGACTGCTGCCGGATGCCTATGCCGGGCTTTTGGCTTCTGTCACAGTATATGCCATAGGCGGCGGACTGATAGAGGTATTGATCAGCCCGATTATGGAAAGCTGTCCCACGGAGCATAAAGAAAAAGCCATGAGCCTTCTTCACTCTTTCTATTGCTGGGGGCATGTGGGAGTGGTGCTGCTTTCTACGCTGTTCTTTCAAGTTTTTGGCATAGACAACTGGAAAATACTGACTTGCATCTGGGTGGCTGTGCCGGCAGTCAACGGCTTTTTGTTTGCCCGGACGCCGATAGCCCCGTTGGTGGACGAAGGGGAACGGGGAATGTCCATGCCGGAACTGTGCAGAAATAAAGTTTTCTGGGTGCTGATGCTCCTGATGGTATGCGCAGGGGCAAGCGAGCAGTCTGTCAGTCAGTGGGCTTCTACTTTTGCGGAAAAGGGTCTGGGCGTAAGTAAGGCGGCAGGCGACCTGGCAGGTCCCATGGCTTTTGCCGTGCTTATGGGAAGCGCACGGGCATTTTACGGGAAATTCGGCGACCGGATGGATTTGGACAAGTTTATGATAGGGAGCGGTCTGCTCTGTATTGCATCCTATTTATGCATCTCCCTGTCGCCCTCTCCGGTTTTCTCCTTGGCGGGCTGTGCGGTGTGCGGTCTGTCCGTGGGGATTATGTGGCCGGGAAGCTTCAGCAAGGCAGCCGCGTCTGTCCGCAACGGCGGCACGGCGATGTTTGCGCTGCTGGCATTGGCAGGGGATCTGGGCTGTTCCGGCGGACCCACTCTGGTAGGCTATGTCTCGGGCATAATGTCGGACAACCTAAAGGCGGGAATTTTGGCAGGGATTGCCTTTCCGGTTTTGCTGGTGGCAGGAATAATCCTGCTGAGAAGCTTTAAAAAGAATTCCGAAACCGGCGCGGTGCATGGATAAATTGCGGAAGATTGCTAAGAATACAAATAAGAAAATGCAGGAAAGGAACGGTATTTATGGGCAATCATCTTACGGGGCAAAGCAGCCCCTATCTTTTACAGCATGCGGAGAATCCGGTGGATTGGTATCCTTGGGGGGAAGAGGCATTCCGAAAGGCGGCGCGGGAGGACAAGCCGGTTTTTCTGAGCATAGGCTACAGTACCTGCCATTGGTGCCATGTAATGGAAAGGGAAAGCTTTGAAAACAGGGAGGTTGCGGAAATTCTGAACCGGTATTTTGTATCGGTGAAAGTGGACCGGGAAGAGCGGCCGGATGTGGACAGCGTATATATGTCCGTCTGTCAGGCTCTGACAGGGAGCGGCGGATGGCCGCTGAGCATTTTGCTGACGCCGGACAGAAAGCCTTTTTTTGCAGGAACTTATTTTCCGCCGGTATCGCGGCATGGCATGATGGGATTATGTGAACTGCTCCGAAGGGCGGCAGACAGGTGGGGAAAAGACAGGGAGGAATTGATGCAGTCTGCCGCATCGATTCTTTCGGAAATAAATGTTCCCGGCGGAAGGGCGGAAGGGAAGATAGACGGCAGCCTGCCGAAACGGGCGGCTGAAATGTTTGCGGCAGGTTTTGATAAGCGCTATGGAGGTTTTGGCTCCGCACCGAAATTTCCCACGCCCCATAATCTGCTTTTCCTGCTGTTGTATTCACAGGCCGGATCTTTGGGAAAGAGCGAAAGGATATGGGATTTTTTCCGGGAAGGGCAGAAAAAGGGAAGAGACAGCGGGGAAGGGAAGAGGGGAAGGGAAGCCGCTTTGGAACAGGTGCGGGTTACATTGGAACAGATGCGGCGGGGCGGCATTTTTGACCAGATAGGGTTTGGGTTTTCCAGATATTCTACGGACCGGTATTATCTTGTGCCCCATTTTGAGAAAATGCTGTATGACAATGCGCTGCTGATCCTGGCATATGCGGCAGCTTATAAAGTGTACGGCAATGATGTTTTTCTGGATACGGCAGAAAAAACAGCGGCTTATGTTTTCCGGGAGATGACGGGAGAGCATGGGGAATTTTATTCGGCGCAGGATGCGGACAGCAACGGAGAAGAGGGGCGGTTCTATGTCTGGAGTTACCGGGAAGTCTGTCAGGTTTTGGGGGAAGAGAAGGGAAGGCGGTTCTGCAGCAGCTTTGGGATGACGCAGGAGGGGAACTTTGAGGGCAGGAATATTCCTAATCTTCTGCATGGCAGCGGTATTCCCGAGCAGTTTGAGGAGGAAAGGGAACTGCTGTATGCATACCGTAAATCCCGCTGCAGCCTGCATCTGGACGATAAGGTGCTGACGGCATGGAATTCCTTGATGATATGTGCGCTTTCCATGCTTTACCGTGTCACGGGAAAAGAAAAGTATCTATGGGCTGCGGAACGGGCGCAGCAATTCATCGAGAACCGTCTTGTGTGCGGAGATATTCTCTATGCGGGATGCCGGGGGCATGCATGCTCCGTGAAGGGTTTTCTGGATGACTATGCCTATTATTGCGCGGCATTGCTTGGTCTGTACGGAGCGACGGGAAGGACGGATTATTTAGAGCGGGCGGAGCAGATATGCAGGGAAAGCGGAAGGCAGTTCGCGGACGGAGAATATGGCGGGTATTTTTTGTATGGGGCGGAGAATGAGGGGCTGATTATGCGGCCGAAGGAAACCTATGACGGCGCATTGCCCAGCGGGAATTCGGTTATGGCATATTGTCTCGTGCAGCTTCGGCGGTTTACGGAGAAGGAAGAGTATGAAAGGCTGGCGGAACGGCAGCTCGCATTTTTATCCGGGGAGGCGGCGGATTATCCGGCAGGGCATGCGATGTTCCTTATTGCTTTGCTGATGCATTTCTATCCGCCGCAGAAAATAATGGTGGTCTTTCCGGAAGCGGTGTCGGAAGGGGAACCGGAGACAATACCGGAAGGGGAATCAGGAGCGGCGGTGCCATTCGAAAGGGAGGCAGAGCCGGAAGGGGAATCAGGAGCGGCGGTGTCATTCGAAAGGGAGAGAGAGCCGGAAGGGGAACCGGAGACGGACGGCAGGGAAGGGCAGTGCGGGCATGCAGAAAACGGGAACATGCAGGGAACGGGGAGCATCCTGCGTATGCTGCCGCTGTACGCGGATGTACGGATTCTGCAAAGGGAAACGGAAGAATACAAGGCGATAAACGGAAAAACCACATATTATGTATGCAGGGATCATGCCTGTCTGCCTCCTTCCAATGAGATCCCTATGACACCGAAGGTGTGATGGGCTGCCGCTGCCCTGAAAGGCATGATGTGCCGGCAAAAAACAGGATTCCTGAATCCGGAAGAGCATAAATGCTGTGGAAACGGGATGTGCAGCGGTCTGCCGTGGCGGATTGCGGCAAGGAGTTTTAGAACGAGACGCACATCTGCCGGAAAGCAATTTTCAGACACGCTCCAGGGCGCATTCCGGAGTGTGTCTGCTTATGATTGAGAGGGAGGAAAAGAGAATGCATTTTGTAGATGCCAAGGGATTGCTGTCGGCGGGGAACGGCATGAACCTTTACCGTGGGTGTACCCATGGCTGCATTTACTGTGACAGCCGAAGTAAATGTTACGGGTTCACTCATGACTTTGAAGATGTGGAAGTGAAACGGAATGCTCCGGAACTGCTGGAAAGGGCACTCCGCTCCAAACGGAAGAAATGCATGATAGGCACCGGGGCGATGTGCGACCCATATATGCATTGCGAAGAAGAACTCAGGCTTACGGAAAGATGTCTGGAAATCATAGAACGTTACGGGTTCGGGGTAGCGATCCAAACCAAGTCGGACAGAATCCTCAGGGATTTGGAATTGTTGGAACGTATTAACAAAAAAGCCAAATGCGTCGTTCAGATGACGCTGACTACATATGACGAAGATCTTTGCAGAGTGCTGGAGCCAAATGTATGCACAACGAAGGAACGGTTCCGGGCTTTGCAGATTTTCCGGGAGCATGGGATCCCAACCATAGTCTGGCTGTCGCCGATCCTTCCCTTTATCAATGACACGGCAGAAAACATTAACGGTATTTTAGATTATTGCATCCGGGCGGAAGTATACGGAATCATTACATTCGGCATGGGCGTGACCTTGCGGGAAGGCGACCGGGAGTACTTTTATAGGGCATTGGACAGGCATTTTCCCGGAATGAGGGAAAGATACCATAGGAAGTACGGATATGCCTATGAGGTGCCCAGCGACAGGGACAGGGAACTGATGGCATTGCTTAGGGACAGATGCGGCAGCAACGGCATTGTGTGCGGTGCGGATGCCTGCTTCCGGTATATGAAGGAGTTTCCGGAGAAGTATGAGCAGCTGCGGCTGTTCTGAAAAACCGCAGGCGTTAGAGAACAAAATATTTTTTCTTCTCTGAAATTTTTACATTTTTAGTTGCCATTTTTTGTGTACTATGCTACAATATCTTTCGTCGGCAAACAGATGTCCGCAAAGGAAATACTTTTTATATGCAGTTTCATTTCCTTTGCCGGTATATGAAGGCTGCCGGAAAAACCCAGATGAATACAGATTAAGGTAAAACAAAAGGTGTTTTCATGGACACAACGAGCAGTTATTTTGTAGTAAAGAAAAAGGCAGTGCCGGAAGTGCTGCTAAAGGTTTTGGAAGCGAAACGCCTTCTGGAAACCGGCAGGGCGGCAAGTGTGCACGAGGCTGCGGAGCAGGTTGGAATCAGCCGCAGTTCTTTTTATAAGTACAAGGATGATATTTTTCAGTTCCATGACAATGCGCAGGGGACGACTATCACCCTTTCTCTCCAGATGGAGGACGAACCGGGAGTGCTGTCGGAGATGCTGAAAATTATTGCCGATTTTAAGGCAAATATACTGACTATCCATCAAAGCATTCCGATTAACGGAGTGGCTTCGCTGAGTATCAGCATACAGGTGCTCCCGGGCACAGGAGATGTGTCACGGATGCTGGAGGCTATGGAAGGGCACAGTGGCGTACATTATGTAAAGGTTTTGGCAAAGGAATAGGGCACGCAGGGCGAAATAATAAGACGGAGGAGCAAAATGATAAATGTAGCTGTATTGGGATATGGCACCGTAGGCAGCGGTGTGGTTGAAGTGATCGAAAAAAACAAGGAGGAAATTAATAAGAAATCCGGGGAAGAACTGAATGTGAAATATATTCTTGACTTAAGGGATTTTCCCGGGGATCCTTATGAGGAAAAGGTAGTGCATGACGTGAATGTCATATTGAATGACCCGGAGGTGGCAATCATATGTGAAACTATGGGCGGCATTAAGCCTGCTTATGATTTTTCCAAACAGGCATTGCTGAAAGGAAAAAGCGTATGTACCTCCAATAAGGAACTGGTGGCCAATCATGGGCCGGAACTGCTGCGTATTGCCAGGGAGCATAAGTGCAATTATCTGTTCGAGGCCAGCGTAGGAGGCGGGATTCCGATTATCCGTCCGATCAACTATTCCCTGACGGCGGAGAAAATAGATGCCATCACCGGCATTCTGAACGGAACGACCAATTATATTCTTTCCAAGATGGCAGCAGAAGGAGCGGATTTCGAAGATGTGCTGAGGGAAGCACAGGAGAAAGGATATGCGGAAAGGAATCCGGAGGCGGATGTGGAAGGATATGACGCGTGCCGCAAAATTGCCATCCTTTCCTCGCTGATGACAGGGAAAAACGTAAAATATGAAGATATATACACGGAAGGAATTACCAAAATAACCGCCGCTGATTTTCTTTATGCAAAGGCTCTTGGGCGTTCCATCAAACTGCTGGCCATGAGCAGGGAAAGTGAGGACGGCAGTTTCTATGCCATGGTGGCTCCGTTCATGATTCCCGTAAGCCATCCGCTGCACGGAGTAAACGGCGTATTCAACGCAGTATTTGTACACGGCAATATGCTGGGCGATTCCATGTATTACGGCCGCGGTGCAGGAAAGCTGCCTACGGCCAGCGCGGTGGTTTCCGATGTGGTAGACTGTGCAAGGCATATCGGCAAGACAATTATGTGTTTCTGGGACGATGAGGATGTGAAGCAGAAAAGAGTGGATCAGATTTGCCATAAATTTTTCGTCCGTACCAAGGCAGAACTGGAGCAGAAAGCGGTGGATATCTTCGGCTTGGTGAGAGTGGTAGTGGCCGATGTGAAGGATGAATATGCTTTTGTGACGGAAGAAATGAGCGAAGCCGACTTTGCCGAGAAAGCCGGCCGGCTGTGCTGTGTGCTGAACAGAATCCGCATCGAAGGATAAGAAGCATAAAATAATAAAAACCAACAACTTTGCCGTATCCCGGCATAATAGTAGAATATAGTAGAATAAGGAATCAAGAGAGAACAGACAGAGCAGAAAAGAGGAAAGACCATGAAATATATAATCGTTTTGGGCGACGGCATGGCGGATGAACCGATCGGGCAATTGGGAAACCGCACTCCCCTTGCATATGCCAATACGCCGGTGATGGATAGGCTGAGCAAAAAGTCTGAAATAGGAATGGTGCATACGATACCGGACGGCATGAGCCCGGGGTCGGATACCGCCAATCTGTCAGTGCTTGGCTATGATCCGAGGATTTTTTATTCGGGACGTTCGCCGCTGGAGGCTCTCAGCATAGGAGTGCCTATGAAAGATACGGATATTGCTTTGCGCTGCAATCTTGTGACGATTTCCGAAGAAGATGTCCCGTTTGGGGAGAAGACGATTATCGACCATAGTTCCGGTGAAATCAGCACGGAAGACTGTGCGGTTTTGCTGGATGCGGTAAGGAAGGAACTGGAAACGGAGACTTACAAATTTTATGTGGGAACCAGCTACAGGCATTGCCTGATCTGGGAGAAGGGAACGGTTGCGGAACTGACGCCGCCTCATGATGTACTGACGCAGAAAATCGGGCAGCATCTTCCGGCCGACGAAAACCTGCGCCGGATGATGGAAAGGAGTTATGAGATTCTTGTAAATCATCCTCTGAATGCGGAGCGGAAGAAAAAAGGGCTGAATCCTGCCAATTGCTGTTGGTTCTGGGGTGCCGGCACAAAGCCAAGGCTGACTTCTTTTGAAGAAAAGACCGGCAAGAGAGGGATGATGGTATCTGCCGTGGATTTGCTGAAAGGAATTGCGGCAGGGGCGGGAATGGGCATCGGTCTTGTGGAAGGAGCCAACGGCGGCCTGCATACCAACTATGAAGGGAAAGCGGAGGCGGCATGGAAAGCGGTTCTGGAAGACGGTTATGATTTTGCTTATATTCATGTGGAAGCACCGGACGAAATGGGGCATCAGGGCAGCGCAGAAAGAAAGGTGCAGGCCATCGAATATTTGGACAGCAGGATTTTAAAGCCTTTGACCGAAAAGCTGGACGGGGAAAAAGCGGATTACCGGCTGTTGGTACTGCCGGATCACCCCACTCCTGTCCGTGTGCGTACCCATACCGGGGACAGTGTGCCTTATATGCTGTATGACAGCACGGCACCTTTGAGCGAAACATGGGATTACAATGAGGAGGCAGGACGGGAAAGCGGAAATTATATTGCGGAAGGGCACAAGCTGATTGAGCATCTGTTTGCGCCGTAACTTCCGCAGACTGTGAAGAACATCCGGCAGAAAGTATTTTGAAAGCCGGCTGTCACAACAGGCTGTGACGCTGTGGATCGGTATTTGAGAGAAAATATGTTTAAGACATGATTCGGGCAATGGACGGTTCCATGCAGAAGATAATCGATGGAGAAGAAATGCAGGCAAGGCCGGAAATTGCTCATATCCAATTTTTATGCTGAAATAGGGAGGATTATATGAAAAAAGTAGTGAAATTCGGCGGCAGTTCCCTCGCCAGCGCCGAACAGTTCAAAAAAGCAGGGGACATTATCCGCAGGGATACGGAGCGAAGATATGTGGTACCTTCCGCTCCCGGAAAGCGTGACGATAAGGATACGAAAGTAACGGATATGCTTTATGCCTGCTATGGCAAGGCACAGGCAGGGGAGGACTTTAAAGCGGCTCTGAAGGAAATAAAAGGGCGTTATCAGGAAATCATCACGGGTCTGCAGCTGGAACTTTCGCTGGATGAGGAATTTAAGACGATAGAAAAGAATTTCAGGGAAAAGGCAGGAGAAGACTACGCGGCTTCCAGGGGGGAATATCTGAACGGCATTATAATGGCTCATTATCTCGGCTTTGAGTTCATTGATGCGGCCACGGTAATCTTTTTTGACGAAACCGGCGAATTTGAGTCGGAAAAGACCAATCAGGTTTTGGCACAACGTCTGGGTAAGCTGGATAAGGCCGTAATCCCCGGTTTTTATGGTGCATATGAAGACGGCAGGGTTAAGACTTTCTCCAGAGGGGGATCCGACATAACCGGCTCCATCGTGGCAAGGGCGGTGAAGGCGGATGTCTATGAGAACTGGACAGATGTATCCGGATTCTTAGTAGCGGATCCGCATATCATTGAAAATCCGCCTGTGATAGAGACGATTACCTACCGTGAATTGCGGGAACTTTCCTATATGGGGGCATCCGTTCTGCATGGAGACGCCATCTTCCCGGTAAGGAGGGAAGGAATTCCCATTAATATCAGGAATACCAATGCACCCACCGACGAAGGCACATGGATTGTGGAAAGTACTTGTCAGAAATCCAAATATGTGATAACGGGAATTGCAGGTAAGCGGGGGTTCTGCTCCGTCAATATAGAAAAAGATAAGATGAATTCCGAAATCGGTTTCGGCAGAAAAGTGCTGCAGGCATTTGAGGATTCCGGGATTTCCTTTGAACATGTGCCCTCCGGCATTGACACGATGACGGTGTTTGTGCATCAGGACGAATTTATGGATAAGGAGCAGAAAGTGGCGGCGGCCATTCATAGGCTTGCGGATCCGGATACGATTGAAATCGAATCGGATTTGGCTCTTGTGGCTGTGGTAGGGAGAGGCATGAAGTCTACCAGAGGGACGGCAGGCAGGATTTTCTCGGCTTTGGCTCATAAGAATGTGAATGTCAGGATGATTGATCAGGGTTCCAGTGAACTGAATATTATAATCGGTGTTTCCAATTCCGATTTTGAGAATGCGATACGGGCAATTTATGAGATCTTTGTGGAGGTGCAGCTGTAAATTGCGCGGACGGTTTGAGGGTGTGGGAGGACGCATTGGCCGATGATGGGGTGTCGGTATATGTGGACGCTTGGCCGGTGCGTTGCGTTGGTATGTACGGGCGCATGGAAGGATACGGGCGTCGGTATGGCCGGATATATACAGCGGTACAGTGCTGCCGCCATGGCCGGACGCTGTCCGCCGTGGTTTTCCCATTGGGCTGCCGCGGGATATGGCATTCTGATTTCTGCATCAAAAATGGGATATTTCTAACTGTTTTTTCTGTCAGTCTTACTGCCACGGCGGCTAAACTCCCTTCGGTCAGACAACGCCGCCTGATGAGGCAGTAAGTCTGGCAGAAAAAGCAGTAAGAAATATCTCCATTTTTTCTTAAGAAATCAGAATGCCATATCCCGCGGCAGCCCAATGGGAAAACCGCGGCGGGCAGTGTCCGGCTATGGCGGCAGCACTGTACCGCTGTATATGTCCGGCCATACCGATGCCCGTATCCTTCCATGCGCCCGTACATACCAGCGTAACGCACCGGCTAAGCGTCCGCATATACCGGCACCCCATCATCCGCCAATGCTGTGTATGGGTATGTTGGGGGCTTAGGCAATTTTATTGGCTTAAGTCTGTGCTATTGGCGGTTTAGGGGGGGTTGATTGTGGTTTTGGCGGTTGGGATTGGAGGGGCGGTATTGTTATGGTTCGGTTAAAAAGTGCAGGAATTGTCTTGCGGTGTCTAATTTGGTGGACGAAAAGATAAATCCCAGGATGGGGGTTTCTCCGCTTAAGGCGTAGCAGCCGTATTGCTGGAGTTTTGCGCTGTCAGGGAGAAAGATGCCTACGGGGATTGGTTTTTCCATGGAGGAGGGGTCTGTATGGTCAATCTCTTCATCGTTATAGACTGCGGTGGTGTCTGTTTTGTAAGTTTCTTCTTCGTCGTTTTCCAATATTGTGCCGTCGATATAATAAAAATAAGGTTCGTATTGTGTATATTCTTCTTCTGTAAGGACATCTTTCAGGTCAAGGAACATGCCTGTGCCTGCGATATGTGTAAAGGGCATTGGGTCGCCTGCCACTACGTCCAGGCCCCCGGTCTGTGCCATGGCAATTGTACGCTGAAATACTGCTAAGTCAACTTCGGAGGTCATTTGATGGCTTAACGTGGAAGTGGCATCGATATAACAGCTGTAAACGTCCGTGTCTATGCCGGCATATTCTGCGAAATCCGCTTGGAAACTTTCCTGTCCCTCGCCGCCGTAGGCATTCAGTAAGGTGGCGGAGAAGGCTTCTTCTTTGGTGGTGGCAATATCCCATACGAAAGAGCCGACCACAATTAGGAGGAGAAGAACCACAAATGTATGAATTTTATAATAATCCCAGAAATATCCTAGCTTTTCTTTGAAACTCCGTCCTTTCAGCTTCTGCTGCTGCTCTCTTATTTCATCATGCATTGCCATGGCTTTTTACCTCTTTCCTTAGATGATATAATTACTTATCATAACTTGTCCGTAGGACAGTGTCAATAAAAGGATGGCAAATTACAGGGAAATCCATGTCCGATTCCATGCCCGCACCGGAGTTTTCACCCAAAGCACATAAACAGCCCCAACAGTTCCGCAGCTAAATAAGTCAAATACTTGACGCATTATGAAGACATCATACTTCTAAACACGGCATATAGGATATTGCTTCGTAACAAACTCAACTACACCAAAATTTTACCGACACACAGCGCAGGCAAAAAAACGAATATTGATTTCCGTAACAGTTCAGCTTGAATGTAATGTTAGGAGGCGGACGCCCGTGCGCGAGTTTTTTTAGTGTCCGGCAGCAGCGGAACTGCCTGTCCCGGTTTTCCGTGCACTTTTTTCGGCCGGAG
>CAJUIM010000123.1 GCA_910586275.1 uncultured Lachnospiraceae bacterium
AAACTCGCGCACGGGCATCCGCCTCCCAACATTACATTCAGGCTGAACTGTTACGTGAAAATTGATTTCCGCTGAGAAAAGATTGAAAAACCTTGTCAAATGTGTTACTGTAAGTATATTCCGAGAGCATTTCCGAATACGCTTCGGAAAGCATAAAGATAATATATGGAGGAAACTGCCATGGCACAGCTTTGGGGCGGACGCTTTACGAAAGAGACAGACAGACTGGTGTACAATTTCAATGCGTCCATTTCTTTTGACCGGAAATTTTATGAAGAGGATATAGAGGGGAGCATCGCTCATGTGGTGATGCTGGAAAAACAGGGGATTTTAACGGAAGGGGAAAAAAATGAGATAGTGAAGGGTCTGACCGGCATCCGAGAGGATGTGAAAAACGGTGTTTTGGAGATTACGGAGGAATATGAAGACATCCATAGTTTCGTGGAGGCCAATCTGATTAAGAGGATTGGCGAGGCCGGGAAGAAATTACATACAGGAAGGAGCCGCAACGATCAGGTGGCTCTTGACATGAAGCTGTATACAAGGGCGGAAGTGGTGCATGTGGCGGAAGAGGTGGAGGAACTGCTGCAGACATTGCTGGCCATTATGGAAGAAAACTTAGAGACTTATATGCCGGGATTTACTCATCTGCAGAAAGCACAGCCGGTTACGCTGGCACATCATATGGGGGCATATTTTGAGATGTTTAAGAGGGACAGCTTAAGGCTGCGGGATATTTATGCGAGGATGAACTACTGCCCGCTGGGTTCCGGCGCACTGGCGGGAACTACTTATCCGCTGGACAGGGCATATACGGCTTCCCTGCTGGGGTTTGAAGGGCCTACGCTGAACAGCATGGATTCCGTGGCGGACAGGGATTATCTCATTGAATTTTTATCTGCATTATCTACGGTGATGATGCATCTGAGCCGTTTCTGCGAGGAAATCATCATATGGAATTCCAATGAATACCGTTTTGTGGAGATTGATGATGCATATGCCACAGGGAGCAGCATTATGCCGCAGAAGAAGAACCCGGATATTGCCGAACTGGTGAGGGGAAAGACCGGCAGGGTATACGGCGCGTTAGTGTCCATACTGACTACGATGAAGGGCCTGCCGTTAGCATATAATAAGGATATGCAGGAAGATAAGGAATTGACCTTCGATGCCATTGATACGGTAAAAGGCTGTCTGGCGTTGTTTAACGGCATGCTGAGAACTATGAAGTTCAGGAAGGATGTTATGGCTGCCAGTGCGGTGAACGGCTTTACCAATGCAACGGATGCTGCGGACTATCTGGTGGGGAAGGGCATGCCTTTCCGGGATGCCCATGAAGTGGTGGGACGGTTAGTGCTTTTCTGCATAGAAAGAAATAAGGGCATAGATGCGCTTGGATTGGAAGAACTGAAGGAAGTCAGCCCGGTTTTCGAAGAAGACTTATTTGAAGCGGTCAGCTTAAAGACATGCGTGGAAAAACGGCTGACGGACGGAGCACCCGGTTGTGGGGCAATGAAAGAGGCGATACGGCAGAACAGGGAATTCCTGAATCAAAGCTGGCTGAAAGAAAGAGCATAAATAGACGGAGAGAAAAGCGAGGAGTAAGAGTGATGAGTGAAAAATTAAAGGTTGGCATTTTAGGCGGAACAGGCATGGTGGGGCAGAGATTCATATCTCTTCTGGAAAATCACCCTTGGTTTGAGGTGACTACAATAGCGGCAAGCCCCCGGTCCGCAGGCAGGACATATGAAGAGGCAGTGGGGGGCCGGTGGAAAATGACCACGCCCATGCCGGAAGCCGTAAAGGGTATTACGGTGATGAATGTAAACGAAGTGGATAAAGTAGCGGCAGAGGTTGATTTCGTATTTAGCGCCGTGGACATGACAAAGGAAGAAATCAAGAAAATAGAAGAGGAATATGCCAGAACGGAAACACCGGTGGTATCCAATAACAGTGCTCATAGATGGACACCGGACGTGCCCATGGTGGTGCCGGAAATCAACCCGGATCATATGAAAGTGATTGATTTCCAGAAGCAGAGACTGGGCACGGCAAGGGGGTTCGTAGCCGTGAAACCTAATTGTTCCATCCAGAGTTATGCGCCGGTACTGACCGCATGGAAGGAGTTCGAGCCGTATGAAGTGGTGGCTACTACTTACCAGGCCATTTCGGGGGCCGGAAAGACATTTAAGGATTGGCCGGAAATGGAGGGCAATATTATTCCTTATATCGGCGGTGAAGAGGAGAAGAGCGAAAAGGAACCGCTGCGGATATGGGGAGAGATTAAGGACGGCGTGATTGTACCGGCGGTTTCACCGGTGATTACCTGCCAGTGCATCCGTGTTCCGGTACTGAACGGGCATACGGCGGCGGTATTTGTGAAGTTCAGGAAAAAGGCGGTGAAGGAGGAACTGATAGAAAAACTGGTAAGTTTCCGAGGGGCACCGCAGGAACTTGAACTGCCCAGTGCGCCGAAACAGTTTATTCAATATCTGGAGGAAGATAACCGTCCTCAGGTGGCTATGGATGTGGACTATGAGAACGGCATGGGAGTCAGCGTAGGCCGCCTTAGGGAAGATACCGTATATGATTGGAAATTTGTAGGCCTGTCCCACAATACGGTCCGCGGAGCGGCAGGAGGCGCAGTGCTTTGTGCGGAACTATTGAAGGCACAGGGATATATTACAAAAAAATAGGCGGCATATATTTGGCAGAAAGCGGGGAGAGGGCATTTATGCCCTTTCTTCTGCGGAAAGCAACTGTAAGATATGTTCCGGAATCAGGAAAGGTGATGAAAGATGAATGGTAATACGGAGCAGGGAGTAGCGGGAGGGGAGGGAATTCCCAAGGTTGGCAGTGAAGAACAGATGTTCCGAATGATCTGCAATACTTCCAGCTGTGCCATTTTATACTATAATTTTCAGTCGGGCGTGGTAAGAACCCTGGCTAATTGGAACTCTTTTTTTGATATAGAGGTAAAGAATGAGGATGATTTTGAGAAAATCTACGATTGTGTGGAAAAGCAGTATGTCTTTTCATTAAAGGAACTGCTGCATACAGAGTGCCGGGGGATGACAAGCGACAGCATGGTTGCTGCATTGAAAGGAAATAATTTATGGGTGGAATGTGAGGCGGTCGTAGAATATGACGGGGAAGGCAGACCCGTGGAGAAAGTCATCCGCTTTAAAGATGTAACGAAGTTCAAATATCAGGATGAGGAATTGGCGTATTTGGCATATCATGATGTGCTGACCGGTCTTTATAATAGAAATTATTTCGTGCGGCATCTCGGTAATTTTACGCAGAGGGCATCGGAAAGCAAGAAAAAAGTGGCGGTCATGTTTTTGGATATTGACGACTTCAGGAAGATCAATGACGTGCTCGGAATTATTGTGGGGGATGAAGTGGTGCAGCAGTTCGGACAGTTCTTGGGGACTTTTCGGAGTGGGCAGACGATTGTTTCCCGTTTTAACAGCGACATATACTGCATCGGCATCTATGACCCGCAGGAAGAACGGAGCGTAGAGGGCATTTACCGGGCAATCCGGGAGCGGCTGCAGAAGCCGTTTATCATAAGCAGCGGACAGGAACTGATTATTTCGGTAAGCGTTGGGGTAGCCGAGTATCCGGAAGCGGCAAAGGATGTATTGGAATTGGTCAACTGTGCGGAAATCGTTATGTTTAAGGCGAAGAGCGGCGGAAAGAACGCCATACAGTATTTTAAGGTGCCGATTTTGGATGATTTTCTGCAGAACGCTTCCATAGAAAACAAATTAAAGGAAGCAGCTTTTCATGAGAATTTTGTTATGTATTTTCAGCCACAGTATCGGATCAGGGACGGAAAGCTGCGGGGGGCGGAGGCATTGATCCGATGGAAGGATGACGACGGAAATATGATCAGCCCTTCGGTGTTTATACCGATAGCGGAAAAGAACGGTGCCATTGTGCCTATCGGAGACTGGGTCATAGAGGAAAGCATCCGGCTATATGCAGGCTGGAAGAAGAAATATAATATGTCCCTGATTTTGTCCATCAATGTATCGTCCATTCAATATAAAAGGGACGACTTTGTGGGTAAACTGACGGATACATTGGAAAAGTACGGGGTGAAACCTTCGGAGGTGGAACTGGAGATTACGGAAAGCGTGCTGATCGAAGATTTTGTGGAAGTCACGGATAAACTGCTGATATTGAAAGGCTATGGTTTTAAGATTTCACTGGATGATTTCGGAACCGGTTATTCTTCCCTTTCCTATCTGAAAGGACTTCCTATCGATACTTTGAAGATTGATAAATCTTTTATCGATACCGTGATTTCTGATTACAATACAAGAATCATTACGGAATCCATTATCCATATGGTGAAGAAACTGGGGTATGAGACGGTGGCGGAAGGCGTGGAGACAAAAGAGCAGTATGATTACCTGAAGTCCATGGAATGCGATACGATACAAGGGTATTTTTTAAGCAGGCCGCTACCGTCCGATCAAGTGGAAGAACTGCTGGAACGTGATGTTTGACCCCTTTCCGGCGCACATGCTCTGGTGTTCCATTCAGGCAGAGACTAAAGTTCGGCTTTGCATCATTCATACCATCGGAGAAAGTATATTGCTATGTTAATCGGACGGACAGAGGAATTAGAATACCTGAAAGGGTATTATGAGAAGGACGGAATCTACCTTCTCATATTTTATGGGCGGAGATATGTGGGAAAAACCGCGATTCTGCGGGAATTTATCAGGGGAAAGCCTTATTGCTATCATATGGCAAGAGCCTGTTCCGGAGAGGAACAGCTGTCCGAACTGGAAAAGCTGCGGGAAAGAAAGGGAGATTCTTCCGGGGACAAAGAGGTTATCATTGTGGAAGAATTTCACCGCATGGTGCGGACCGGAGGGGATGTGACGGAAGCACTGTTCGGCCTGACGGACAGTGCCGCGGGAGAAAACGGGGTTTTGGTGATTTTTACAAGTTCCTGTATCGGATGGGTGGAAAACCGCATGGTTTCCGCAGCCGGGAAGGCAGCCAGAAAGATTTCGGATGTCTTTAAGGTGAGGGAATTGGACTTCCGGTATATGGAGGAGTTCTTTCCGGCATATTCGGCGCGGCAGCGCATGGAGGTCTATGGGGCACTGGGGGGTGTTGCGGGCTGGTGGCAGCTTTTCTCAGGCCGCTGTTCGGTAAAGGAGAATGTCTGCCGGACGGTATTGGACGTGGGAGGGATGCTGCATCGGATGGCGGATGCCCTGCTTGGGGAGGAACTGCGGGAACCCGCCGTATACAATACCATTCTGGCCGCATTGGCATCGGGAAAAGAAAAACTGAATGACCTTTATCTCGCGACGGGATATTCCCGTGCCAAACTAAGTGTATATTTGGGAAATCTGGCTGAAATGAACTGGGTGGAAAAGGTATATTCCTTGGAAGCGGGGGAAAACGGCGGGAAGGGCTGCGGAACCAAGGACGGGGCAAAAAAGGGCGTATACCGAATCTGCAATCATTATGTGAGATTTTATTATACTTATGTGTACGGAGGGGATGACCGGCTATTCCGGATGTCGCCGGAGCGGTATTACAATACTTATATTCTGCCGGACAGGGACAGGTATATGGAGGAGCCGTTCCGGGAAATCTGCAGGCAGCATATGGAGATGTGTGCCGGCAGGGGGGAACTGCCGGTGAAGGCAAGGAGGATCGGAAGATGGTCCGGAAAAAAGGGCAGCATTGATATTGTAGTGCAGGGCGAGGACGGAAGGAATTTGCTGGCACTTTGCAGGATAAGCCGTATGGGAATCAGCTATGAAGAGTATGGCGGATTGCTGGAAACGGCGGCAAAGGCAGGGTTTAGGGCAGATTATGTCTGGCTGTATGGAGAATTGTTTGACGAACGCATTGTCCGTGAGGCGGAGAGGCAAGAGAAACTTACGCTGATAGACATAAGGAAGATATAGCGGCCGAAAGCGGTTATTCCGGCGGCCGCCTCCGCTGCCTGCGGAAATGAAATCAAAAACACAAACGGAGCATGGATGGGAAAGAGTTTATATATTGCGGAAAAGCCCAGTGTGGCAAGGGAATTTGCAAAAGCTTTAAAACAGAATATGAGCAGCAGGGACGGCTATATGGAGTCGGAAGATGCGGTGGTCACATGGTGCGTGGGCCATTTGGTGACCATGAGTTACCCGGAAGTATATGACGAGAAACTGAAACGCTGGTCTTTGGCTACCCTGCCTTTCATTCCGGAAATATTTAAGTATGAAGTGATAGACAACGTGAAGAAACAGTTTGAGATTGTCAGCGGGCTTCTAAACAGGCCGGACGTGGAGACAATCTATGTCTGCACCGACTCCGGGAGGGAAGGGGAATATATCTACCGTCTGGTGGAGCAGCAGGCACATGTTACGGGCAAGACGCGCAAACGGGTCTGGATCGATTCCCAGACGGAGGAAGAGATTCTGCGGGGAATACGGGAGGCGAAGGATCTGTCTGACTATGATAATCTCTGTGCGGCTGCCTATCTGCGGGCAAAAGAGGATTATCTGATGGGAATCAATTTTTCCCGCGTGCTTACGCTGAAATACGGAAATTCCATAAAATCCTATCTGAAGACAGACCGTGCGGTGGTTTCCGTGGGAAGGGTGATGACCTGTGTGCTCGGGATGGTGGTGAATCGGGAGCGGGAAATCAGGGATTTTGTGAAAACACCTTTTTACCGTGTCGTGGCAGGCGTGGAATCCGAAGAGAGGATTTTTGACTGCGAATGGAAGGCCGTGGAAGGGACAAAATATTTTAATTCACCGCTTTTATACAAGGAGAACGGGTTTAGGGAGAAGAAGACGGCAGAGGAACTGATTGCCCATCTGACGCAAGAGCCGGCGGCAATTCCTGTGGTGGAGTCTGCAGAGAAAAAAAAGGAGACGAAGAACCCGCCTCTTTTGTATAATCTGGCAGAGTTGCAGAACGATTGTTCCAAATATTTTAAAATCAGCCCGGACGAGACGCTGCGCATTGTGCAGGAATTGTATGAAAAGAAAATGACCACATATCCAAGGACGGATGCCCGGGTATTATCTACGGCAGTGGCAAAAGAAATACAGAAAAACATCGGCGGCCTGCGAGGGTATGCGCCTGCCGCGGCATATGCCGGGGAGATATTGGCGGGAGGATGGCATAAAAGTATCGCCAAGACCAGATATGTCAACGATAAGCAGATTACGGATCACTATGCCATTATTCCCACCGGCCAGGGGCTGAATAATTTGAACGGGCTGGCTGCTACGGCGCAGAAAGTCTATGAGATTATTGTACGCCGTTTCTTAAGCATTTTTTATCCGGCGGCGGTATACCAGAGAATCGGGCTGAAGATAGCCATAAAGGACGAAAAATTCTTTGCTGCTTTTAAGGTACTGATTCAGGAAGGGTATTTAAAGGTGGCGGAATATTCTTTTGCCAGAAAGAAAGAAGCAAATAAGGCAAAGGAAGACTCGGCGGAGGCAAACGGAGAGGGCGGGAGTCAGGCAGAGGAAAACTCGTCCGATACAAAGGATCCGGATTTTATGGCTATGGTGCAGCGGCTGAAAAAGGGGAGTAAGCTTGTGCTGAAGCGGCTGGAAATCAAGGAGGGTGAGACTTCCCCGCCGAAGCGGTATAACTCGGGGACAATGATTCTGACGATGGAAAATGCGGGTCAGTTCATAGAGGACGATGAACTGCGTGCGCAGATTAAGGGGAGCGGTATCGGCACGTCCGCCACTAGGGCAGAGATTTTGAAGAAACTGGTGAATATACAGTATCTTGCGCTGAATAAGAAAACGCAGATTATCACGCCTACCTTAATGGGGGAGATGGTGTATGAGGTGGTGGCGGGAGCCATTAAGCCTTTGCTGGATCCGGCGCTGACCGCAAGTTGGGAAAAGGGGTTGACATTGGTGGCGGAAGGGAGTATTACAGAAGAGGAGTATATGCATAAGCTGGATGATTTTGTGACAAGACGGACGAACATAGTAAAGCAGATGGGGAATCAGGCTGTTCTGTACCGTCAGTTCGATCATGCGGCAAAGAATTATAAGATCTGAAAGGGAGTAAAGGAATGGAACAGCTGAAAATTGAAAATTTATACACAATGACGGAAACCATAGCGGCACAATTATTTGACGGAGCGGAATATCCTTGGGAAGTACTGCCGAAGATCGGGGCGTTCATCGTAGAACTGGGGAACAGCCTGCCGGAAGATCTTTATGAGAAAAAGGGCGAGAATGTATGGATAGCCAAAAGCGCAAAGGTATATCCCAGCGCGTATATCAACGGGCCGGCCATTATAGACGAAGGGGCGGAAATCCGCCACTGTGCTTTTATCCGGGGAAATGCCATAGTGGGAAAGGGAGCCGTGGTGGGCAATTCCACGGAACTTAAAAATGTTGTGCTCTTTAACAAGGTGCAGGTTCCCCATTATAATTATGTGGGCGACAGTGTGCTTGGATACAAGGCACATATGGGAGCCGGCTCCATTACCTCCAATGTGAAAAGCGACAAGACTTTGGTGGTGGTGAAGGCAGAAGAGGAACGGTTTGAGACAGGGCTGAAAAAATTCGGAGCCATGCTGGGGGACGAGGTGGAAGTGGGATGCAATTCTGTCCTGAATCCGGGCACCGTAATCGGAAAAAACGCCAGCGTATACCCGACTTCCTCGGTGCGCGGATATGTGCCGGCGGACAGCATCTATAAGGATAAGGACAATATTGTGAAAAGAGGGCGGCAGTAAAAAACATAAAAAATTCCAATAATATTCGGAAAGGTACTAGATTTTTTGTAAAAAATATGCGAAAATATACATGCGATTATGATAAAATATTCACAAGTTACATATTGAAAGGAGTTTTCACATGATTTATTCAAAGGAAGTTGAAGAAATGTGTACAGTAGCACAGGGCGTGAACCACGGCTGTGCGCCTATCCCGGAAGAAGCTAACTGGGTAAAGGTAAAGGAAGTAAAGGATATTTCCGGTTTGACACACGGTGTAGGCTGGTGTGCTCCTCAGCAGGGTGCCTGCAAGCTCACATTGAATGTGAAAGAGGGTATCATTCAGGAAGCACTGGTAGAGACTATCGGATGCTCCGGCATGACCCATTCCGCAGCTATGGCAGCCGAGATCTTACCGGGAAGGACAGTGATGGAAGCATTGAATACAGACCTTGTATGCGATGCCATCAATACTGCCATGAGAGAATTGTTCTTACAGATTGTATACGGAAGAAGTCAGAGCGCATTTTCCGAAGACGGACTTCCGGTGGGCGCAGGCCTTGAAGATCTTGGAAAAGGGCTCAGAAGCCAGGTTGGTACGATGTACGGTACTTTAAAGAAAGGTCCCCGTTATCTTGAAATGGCTGAAGGATATGTAACAGGTATTGCATTGGATGCAGATGATCAGATCATCGGCTATCAGTTTGTAAGCCTCGGCAAAATGACAGATTTCATCAAAAAAGGCGATGATCCGAATACTGCTTGGGAAAAGGCAAAAGGTCAGTATGGCCGCGTAGCGGATGCTGTTAAGATTATCGATCCGAGAGAAGAATAATAGGAGGACTGAAAAGATGGCATTATTTGAATCATATGAAAGAAGAATTGATAAAATTAATTCCGTACTGAACAGTTACGGAATCTCTTCTATCGAAGAAGCTGAGAAAATTACAAAGGATGCAGGTTTGGATGTGTATGAGCAGGTGAAAGGCATTCAGCCTATCTGCTTTGAGAATGCCTGCTGGGCATATATTGTAGGTGCTGCAATTGCAATTAAGAAAGACTGCAGGAAAGCGGCAGACGCGGCGGCAGCCATCGGCGAAGGCCTTCAGGCTTTCTGTATCCCCGGTTCCGTTGCAGATACGCGTAAGGTAGGGCTTGGACATGGCAATCTGGGCAAGATGCTTCTGGAAGAAGAGACGGAGTGTTTCTGCTTCTTGGCTGGCCATGAATCCTTTGCCGCAGCAGAAGGCGCTATCGGCATTGCAGAGAAAGCAAATAAGGTTCGTCAGAAACCCCTGAGAGTTATTCTGAACGGACTTGGAAAAGATGCCGCACAGGTTATTTCCAGAATCAACGGCTTTACTTTCGTAGAGACAGAGTATGATCCTTATACAAATACGGTAAAAGAAGTATCCAGAAAATCTTATTCCGAAGGCCTGCGTGCAAAGGTTAACTGCTATGGCGCGAATGATGTATGCGAAGGCGTTGCCATTATGCATAAGGAAGGGGTAGATGTTTCCATTACGGGTAACTCCACTAACCCGACCAGATTCCAGCATCCCGTTGCAGGTACATACAAGAAAGAATGCAACGAACAGGGCAAGAAATACTTCTCCGTTGCTTCCGGCGGCGGTACAGGACGTACCCTTCATCCGGATAATATGGCTGCAGGACCGGCTTCCTACGGTATGACAGACACAATGGGACGTATGCATTCCGATGCACAGTTCGCTGGTTCTTCTTCCGTTCCGGCACATGTGGAAATGATGGGCCTGATCGGTGCCGGCAACAACCCGATGGTTGGTATGACGGTGGCTGTGGCTGTTTCGATTGAGGAAGCCGCTAAGGAAGGCAAGTTCTAAGAAAAGCCCGTATTTTTGGGGGTTAATCAAGCCAGAAAATGGTTTGGTTAGCCCTCTTTTTTTGTGGGCAAGACCCGTACAAGACATATGCAAGACACACTCTCCAGGCAATTTATTGGTATGATACAAAAAATGCTGTCAGGAGTGTTTCCTTTTTTCGATTATGGGAAAGGGCGGCAGCACTTTTTTGCTGTCGCCCCTTGACTGTCAACTCTATTGAAATTATTGATTTTCCGTATCAACAGACGTAACAATGGGCTTTCCGTCTTTATCAACAAGAACGGCTATGCCGCAGCCAGTTGTCATGTTGGAAGAAATCAACAGGTAATTTACACCGGTTTCTGTATCAACGATGATTTTCCGAACATTAGTTACTCCTTGTGAGTAGGTTTCTACAAATCGCTCTTTAGCCATTTTATGAGCTCCTTTCCTTGAATAAAAATGTGACTGACCTTTCATGCCACACTCAAATATATCATATTTCTTTCTTAAAGTCAATTATTTCATACATCAAAAAAGAAAAACCGTAACAGTTCAGCCTGAATGTTGTGTTGAGAGGCGGACGCACGGGAGGGATTT
>CAJUIM010000124.1 GCA_910586275.1 uncultured Lachnospiraceae bacterium
TGAGTTGTTTTTAAAAATTTTGTTCTCACCTGAAAAGTAAATGCTGTTGCCCTGAAATAGGCAGGGCGGATTCTTTAAATTTATGTGAGAATATAAAATAATTGAAACTAAATGGCAAACGTGATAAAATAGGGAAAATATTTAATGGTTCTTTCCCTGATTTTCACAGGAAGGAGGCAGTGATGGGTAAGTCGCTGAATGGGAAAGAGTTAGGTAATAATATTTGCCAGCGTAAAGACGGGACTTATATGGCAAGATTTATAAATAGATTTGGTAAAAGGCAAACTATTTATGCGAAGACATTGAATGAAGTAAGGACAAAGTTAAGAGAAGAACAGTATAAAGATCAAAAAGAGATTAATGTCGTTGGCAAAGATATGACATTGGATGCACGGTATAAGATATGGATTAATACTTGCAAACGAGGGTGCAGAGCATCTGCAAAGGAGGCATATGCAACGCATTATAAAAGGATTCAGGCCGATTTGGGATGGAGAAAATTAACCGTCTAATGTAAAGAATGGTGTAAAAATGGTGTAAAGTGTGCTGAAAGAAATAGGAATAGGCTGAAAAAGCCTAGAAATACGGAGGTTTTCAGAAAATGGAAGATTACAAGAAAGAATTTATCAAGTTTATGGTTGACAGCCAGGTACTGAAATTTGGAGAATTTACTTTGAAAAGCGGGCGAAAGTCTCCGTTTTTTATGAATGCAGGTGGATATGTGACCGGTATGCAGCTGCGCAGGCTGGGAGAGTATTATGCAAAGGCAATCCATGACTGCTACGGACTGGATTTTGATATACTGTTTGGCCCCGCCTACAAGGGGATTCCTTTAAGCGTGGCAACGACTATGGCAATCAGTGAATTGTACGGAAAGGATGTAAAATACTGTTCAAACCGGAAAGAAGTGAAGGATCACGGCGATACGGGGATTTTGTTGGGAAGTAAATTAAAGGACGGCGATAGGGTGGTAATTATAGAAGATGTCACTACGTCCGGGAAATCTATTGAGGAAACGTTTCCGATTCTGAAGGCACAGGCTGATGTGGAGATTGTGGGGCTGATGGTATCTCTCAACCGCATGGAAAAAGGAACGGGAGAAAAGAGTGCCCTTGAGGAGATAAAGGAGAAATACGGATTTGATGCAAAAGCTATTGTCACAATGGCGGAGGTTGTGGAATTTCTGTATAATCAGCCATATAACGGCACAATCTATATTAATGAAGAAAGTAAGTCGGCAATTGATGCGTATTATGAGCAATACGGCGCGAAATAGGAAAGGGCAGAGGGATGGAAGAGAAAATTTATAAAACAATGAGTGGCTCGGGTGCTTTAGGCATTGCAGTGGGAGTGGTAGTTCTTGTGGTAGGCGTTGCAAGCGGCGTGCTTCTTGTCATAAGCGGGGCGAAACTGCTGGCGGCAAAATCCAAAATATTATTTTAGGCTGTTTGAAAATCCTGACGTATATATTTTTCGGAACTTGGCATTGAAAGAAAGCGGAGGTGTGCCATGTATGAGGATAAAAAACAGAAAAGCAAAAGGGGAAGCTACATGTTTACCGCGCGGAAGCATCCGGAAAAGGGGATTATGTCAGTCATTCTTGGAGCAATTTCCCTGCTGTCCATAGGGGCTGCGGTATATCTTGCTTATCGGAATGGCGGCAGCGCAAAACCGCAGTACGGAGCCGCTCTTTTTCTTGTGACGCTTTATGCCCTGACAGGTCTGGCATTGGGCACGGTTTCGCGTATGGAAAAGGATATTTATTACTTATTCCCGCATTTAGGAATGGGATTAAATTTCTTGTCTCTTGCAATGGTCAGCATGATATTGTATGCAGGGGCAATGTGACTAGCTGTGACCGGCGGCTTGCTGCCGCTGAATTCGGAACGGTATAAAGCAGGGCTGATTGGATGCACATCTGACAGAGGGCATTTTTCAAACAGGCTCTAATACGCCATTCAGACAGAAAGAAAAGTTCTGCTTTGCATGGTTCGTGCCGGTGCAAGGCAAAATTTCGATGGCGATATGGGGCATTGATATTTTGACGTGGCAATGGCACGGAACAGGCAGGGCAGAACTTTATTTTCTGGCCGGACAGAGTATGAAAATAGGAAAATGGAGTAAAAAGAAATAAAAAAGACAGAAGGCAGGAATGAAAATGGAAACTTTGACGGAACGCTACGGATTAGCCAGAGGGCGGGTGAAGGAAATCGCCGGCGAAAAATGCACGGACGAGAAATATTATCCTTATTTTCAGAGGACGGCGGCATTCATAGAGGATGCGGCACAGGCCTATGAACGGGCTGCTGACGGCAGGCTGTATCAGGCATCTCTGGAAGAACTGCAGCAATGGAACTATAAGCTGTATGAGGATATTCTGCCAGGGAAGTATGAGAGAAGTTATGCCAATCCGGCATATGCGGCTGCAGTCTGCGGCATGGATATGGGAAGGATTCTGTCTTTTCTGTATACGGAAATAAGAAGCATGATTGCTTATGCTTTTGAAAAGGACTTATATGAAATCATTATACGGATGGAATTGTTCTTGGAAATTTACAGTTCTTTTGCCTGTGCGTCGGATGAGGGGAGACAGGGGCCGGAGCCGGAAGAAATACGGGAAACGATTTACTGGTTTGTCAATGATTATCTGGAGGAAGAGACGGAGAAAAGGCTGGGGGAACAGTTCTGTCCGGAAAAAGACTTCGCATTACGGATTATACTGGACAGCGATTTGGAGGATTTGCGGTATCTTTATTATTACGGGGAGTATATTACGGAAAATGAATTGGAGACAGCAAGATATCTGAACCGCATGCCGGAAGAGAAAATAAAGAAAATGGCGGATACTTATACGGAGGGGTATCGGCTCGGTTTTGAGGCTTCCAATAAGGATATTTCCAAGAAAAAGGTTGTGAATATCCGTTACAGCTTGGGATTTGAGCGGATGATACGCCGGGCAGTGGGAAACTTTGCCGATATGGGCATGCGGCCTACCGTATACCGTGCAGGAATCAGTATCTTTCAGGGAAAGAGCATCCATAAGATCGGTTATTCCGCAACGTCTGCAAATAAACAGTATGAGTATGACCATAAGGATGATGAATCGCTTTACTTGGACAGACAATATATAAACCGCCGTCTGGAGGCATTGCGGACGGCATACGAAAAACGGAAAGCAGAAGCGGCGTTATTTGGCGGGCCTGCGGTGGTGGAGATATTCGGGGAAAAGCCGTTTGCGCCGACGGCAAAGGCAGAGGCTTTTGCTTTGTCGGAAAAACAGCAGAAGCTGTCGGCACAGTATAGGGCAGCCGCAGGGGCAATGCAGAATGAGTATGTGAAAGGGGAAGAACGCAGTTTTACGATAATCGCTTTTCCTCTGCCGGCTATCGGAGAGAGATATGAGGAGATTTTCGATGAAATTGTAAAGATAAATACTTTGGATTATAAATTATACCAAGGCATACAGCAGACTATAATCAATGCGTTGGATCAGGCGGATTACGTCCGGATCAGGGGGATGGGAGAAAATCAAACGGATTTAAAGGTGAAACTCCATAAGCTGAAAAATCCGGAAACGGAGACAAATTTCGAAAATTGCGTGGCGGATGTGAATATACCGGTGGGGGAAGTATTTACTTCACCGCAGCTGGCAGGAACGGAAGGTATTCTGCATGTCACCCGTGTATTTTTAGGTGAGTTGGAGTATCAAAACCTGAAGATTGCATTCCGGGACGGCATGATGACAGAGTATAGCTGTACGAATTTTGATGAAGAGGAGAAAAACCGAAAATATATCAAGGACAATGTGATGTTTCATCATGAGTCACTTCCTTTGGGGGAATTTGCCATAGGCACTAATACAGTGGCCTATATGGCAGCCAAGAAATACGGCATCGGCGATAAGCTGCCAATCCTGATAGCGGAAAAGATGGGGCCGCATTTTGCAGTGGGCGATACCTGCTATTCCCATGAAGAGGATGTAATGACTTACAACCCGGACGGAAAAGCCATTGTGGCAAGGGAAAATGAGAGATCTGCGCTTCGGCATGAAGATGCGGAAAAAGCTTATTTCGGCTGCCATACAGATATTACCATACCTTATGATGAACTGGGGGAACTGGCGGCAGTGAAGGAGGACGGGAGCCGGATTGCAGTGATTCGGGACGGCAGGTTTGTGCTGGAAGGCTGTGAGGAACTGAACCGTCCGTTTTCACAACGGTAAATTTTAGTTTTTGCGGCAGTGCGGCAGGCTTGATACTCTGCTGTTTACGGCAGAGTCCTTGCTGTCTTGGTTTGGCTGAAAATGATAAGAAAGAAAAATTTTAGTGGAATTCGCTGGTAAAATATATTATACTTATTACATAATACATGCGTTCAGACGCAAGTGAGGATGATACTTAGGAGGATGAAGGAATGGCAGCGGTGGAAGAATTACTCCGTGCGGAAAACGGGGGCGCAATCAGCTTTGGGAATCACGGACTGGAAGAAAAAGCGAAGCTGGAAAATTTTGAGCACGGCGGGGATCTTTATAAGGTGAAGACTTATAAGACGATGACCAAGCTGGAAAGAAACGGCATGTTCGTGTACGAGTCGGTACCGGGAACCAGCGTGAATGACTTTATGGAAGTGCCGGAAGGCATCAGCTTCCGTGTAGAAGGCAGTGAGGATGCACAGATTACGGTAGGACTTCAGGATGAAACGGAATATGAAGTATTCATAAACGGAGAAAGCATCGGCAAGATGAAAACAAATCTGGGCGGAAAACTGAACTTAAGCGTGGAACTGGCAGGAGCCGGGGAAGTGGAAGTAAAGATCGCAAAATAGCCATCCAAAAGGAATGGCTCTGCGTATAGCGCGGAGAATGCCGCAGCCATAAGACGCAGGCGGCGAAACGGATAACGGGACGGTCATCGGAGGGTGAAGGTCCCGTTTTTGCGGAGGAAGAGGGATGGCAAAAGGAAAAAGCACTACCGTATTTTTCTGTCAGGAATGCGGATATGAATCGGCCAAATGGATGGGGCAGTGCCCGGGCTGTAAGGCATGGAATACATTGACGGAAGAAAGGGTGAACATAACATCCAAAGGGATGGGAGGAACCGTAAAAACGGTTTCCGCAGGGGCAAGACAGAGGGCGGAGCCTTCCCGGCTGTCGGAAGTGTCTCTGGGGAAAGAAGAAAGAATCAGTGCCGGAATCGGGGAACTGAACCGGGTATTGGGCGGCGGCATCGTGCCCGGCTCACTGACGTTAGTGGGCGGGGATCCGGGTATCGGGAAATCCACGCTGCTCCTGCAGGTATGCCGGAAGCTGTCGGATGCGGCAAGGAAAGTGCTGTATATTTCGGGAGAGGAGTCTTTGAAGCAGATCAAGATAAGGGCTAACCGGATCGGGGAAATCAACGATAATTTCCTGCTGCTGTGTGAAACAAATCTGGATCTTGTGGAGGAGACGATACGCCGTGTGAAGCCGGACGCGGTGGTGATAGACTCCATACAGACTATGTACAGTGAGGAGGTGGCGTCCGCGCCTGGAAGCGTGTCTCAGGTAAGGGAAGCCACAAATGTTTTCCTGCAGCTGGCCAAGGGGCTGAACGTGCCGATTTTCATTGTAGGGCATGTGACGAAAGAGGGAACGGTGGCCGGCCCCAGGGTATTGGAGCATATGGTGGATACGGTACTATATTTCGAGGGAGACAGGCATGCTTCCTACCGGATTCTGCGGGGGGTAAAAAACCGCTTCGGTTCCACTAATGAGATCGGTGTCTTCGAAATGAAAGAGGAAGGGCTGACGGAAGTAAAAAATCCCTCGGAGTTTATGCTGGACGGAAGGCCGGAAAATGCCAGCGGTTCCGTAGTGGCCTGCTCTATGGAAGGGACCAGGCCGATTCTCATTGAGATACAGGCATTGGTCTGCGGCAGCAATTTCGGCATTCCCAGACGGCAGGCCATAGGCACGGATTTTAACCGGCTGAATTTGCTGATGGCAGTGTTGGAAAAAAGAGTGGGGCTGCAGATGTCAGGCTGTGATGCCTATGTAAATTTGGCCGGCGGCATTAAGATTACGGAGCCAGCCATTGACTTAGGGATCGTAATGGCCATAGTGTCCAGTTTCAAAAACCGTGCAGTGGACAATCGGATGATAGTGTTTGGCGAAGTCGGGCTGAGCGGCGAAGTCCGTGCGGTGAGCATGGCAGGGCAGCGGGCGGCGGAGGCAAGGAAACTGGGTTTTACCACATGTGTCCTGCCGGCAGTCTGTGCGGAAAAGGAAAGAGGCATGGGCGGTTTGGACGGAATGAAAATCATAGGGGTGAAATCCGTGGCGGATGCCATTGATTTAATATAAGGCAGAAATGGGGGAAATCTCCCATGAATTTTGGCCGGAACCTGTGAAAAACGATTTAGGAAGTACCGGAGGGAAGAAATAAGAGGAGAAGGAGTTATCGGTTTTTATGAAAAAGTTACTGGTGTATTTAAAAGATTATAAAAAGGAATCTATACTGGCGCCGCTTTTTAAAATGCTGGAGGCATCCTTTGAACTGTTGGTGCCTCTTGTCATGGCGCAGATTATTGATACGGGCATAGCCCAGAGAGACAAGGGAATTATTGTAAAGATGGGGTTGGTTATGATTGCCCTTGGCCTGATTGGGCTTGTCTGCTCCATTACGGCTCAGTTTTTTGCGGCAAAGGCTGCAGTGGGATTTTCTACCGGGCTGAAGCATGCATTGTTCGGGCATATCCAAAAGCTGTCTTTTTCCGAAATGGATACGATAGGCACATCCACATTGATTACGCGGATGACAAGCGATGTCAATCAAGTGCAGTCGGGGGTAAATTTGGTACTGAGACTGTTCCTGCGTTCCCCTTTCATTGTGTTTGGGGCAATGATTATGGCTTTTACCATTGATGTGAAAGCAGCGTTTGTATTTGTAGTGACCATACCGTTGCTTTGTATCGTGGTGTTTGGCATTATGCTGATTACAATGCCTTTATATAAGAAAGTGCAGACCGGCCTGGACCGTATTCTCGGCATTACCAGAGAGAATCTGACGGGAGCCAGAGTGGTACGGGCATTTAATAAGGAAGAGGCAGAAATCGGGCGTTTTCGGGACGGAAATGAAAATCTGACAACTATGCAGATGTTTGTGGGAAAGATTTCCGCTCTGATGAACCCGGTGACTTATATCATTATAAACGGTGCGGTAATTGTGCTGATCTGGACGGGTGCGGTGCAGGTAGAGAACGGTTATATTACACAGGGTGAAGTAGTGGCATTGGTAAATTATATGTCGCAGATTTTGGTGGAACTGATTAAATTGGCCAATCTGATTATTACCGTGACGAAAGCACTGGCTTGCGCCAACCGTATTGAAGCGGTGTTTGAGGCTAAGTCCAGCTTGGTATCCCCGGAGCCGGGGAAGAGTACCGGGGCGGCTTTGTCAGCGGAAGGTACGGGGACGGAAACGATCCGGCGGAATGGCAGTGGGGCGGCATCGCCGGCCGTTACTTTCGAGCATGTATGCCTGACATATAAAAATGCCGGTGCGGAATCCCTGACCGACATTCATTTTCAGGTACAGAAGGGACAGACGGTGGGGATTATCGGCGGAACCGGTTCCGGCAAATCCTCTGTTGTCAATATGATTCCCAGATTCTATGACGCTACGAAGGGGAGGGTCCTGGTGGACGGCAGGGACGTGAAGGACTATACTTTGGAGGAACTGCGCGGCAAGATCGGTGTGGTGATGCAGAAAGCCGTTCTGTTCAAAGGGACAATACGGGAAAATCTGCTGTGGGGGAAAGAGGATGCCACGGAAGAAGAGATGTGGCGCGCATTGGAAATCTCACAGGCAAAGGAATTCGTGGAGACAAAGGAAGGAGGGCTGGATGCCAAAGTGGCGCAGGCAGGGAAGAATCTGTCCGGTGGGCAGAAGCAGAGGCTGACCATTGCCAGGGCCTTGATCCGGCGGCCGGAGATTTTGATTTTGGACGACAGTGCTTCCGCATTGGATTTTGCCACCGATGCGAAACTGCGCAAGGCAATCCGGGAAATGGAAGAAGCCCCTACCGTATTTATCGTATCCCAGCGGGCGGCTTCCATTCAGTATGCGGATTCCATTATTGTGATGGATGACGGGGAAATCGCAGGAATGGGCACTCATAGCCAGCTGATGGAAACCTGTGAGGTATATAAGGAAATCTATGATTCCCAGTTTAAAAAGGAGGGGCAGGCATCATGAACGGAAAAGGCAGACAGAAAGAGACACTCCTGAAAGTGCTTCGGTATATACGGAAATATTGGTTTTACCTTGGCTTATCCGTGCTGATGGCAGCATGTACGGTGGCACTTACTTTATATGTTCCTATCCTTACCGGAGAGGCAATAGATTTAATTATTGCCGAAGGTTTGGTGGATTTCGAAGGGATTTTTGCGATTCTGGTAAAAGTGGGAATTGCCATCGCTTTGACCGCGGCGGCGCAGTGGCTGATGAATGTATGCAATAACCGGATGACTTACGGCATCGTGCGGGATATCAGAGATGAGGCGTTCCGGAAAATAGAGATTCTGCCCTTGAAATATATTGATGCCCATTCTTACGGCGAAGTGGTCAGCCGCGTGATTGCGGACGTGGATCAGTTTGCAGACGGGCTTCTGATGGGTTTTACCCAGCTCTTTACCGGAGTGGTGACAATTGTGGGAACATTGGTCATCATGCTTACCATTAATATCGGAATTACCGTAGTTGTGGTATGCATTACCCCGGTATCGTTTCTGGTGGCCAATTTTATAGCGAAAAAGACTTATCATATGTTTAAGCTGCAGTCCGAGACAAGAGGAGAGCAGACGGCACTGATAGACGAGATGGTAGGGAATCAGCGGGTGGTGCAGGCATTCGGCTATGAGGACAATGCCATGGAACGGTTTGACGAAATCAACGGACGGCTGCAGAAATGTTCTTTACAGGCGATTTTCTTTTCTTCCATTACCAATCCGGCCACCCGGTTTGTCAACAGTTTGGTATATACGGGGGTAGGGATTACAGGAGCCTTTCTGGCCATTATGGGCGGCATCAGCGTAGGCCAGCTGTCCTGCCTGCTGACATATGCCAATCAGTATACCAAGCCATTCAATGAAATTTCCGGCGTGGTGACGGAACTGCAGAATGCCTTGGCTTGTGCCGCGCGGATTTTTGAATTGATAGAAGAAGAGCCGCAGGTGCCGGATGCGGCGGATGCGGTCAGTCTGGCGAATGTGGAAGGGACGGTGGATCTGGAGCATGTTTCTTTTTCCTATACCCCGGAGAAGAAACTGATTGAAGATTTCAACCTGAAGGTAAAGCCCGGGCAGCGTGTGGCAATTGTGGGACCTACGGGCTGCGGGAAAACTACGCTGATCAATCTGCTGATGCGTTTTTATGATGTCCGGGAAGGCCGGATCCGGGTGGAGGGAAAGGATATCCGTCAAGTGACGAGGAAAAGTCTGCGTACAGCTTTCGGCATGGTGCTGCAGGAAACTTGGCTGAAAAGCGGTACCATACGGGATAACATCGTGATGGGAAGGCCGGAGGCAACGGAAGAGGAAGTGATTGCCGCGGCGAAGGCTGCTCATGCCCATAGTTTTATAAAGCGTTTGCCGGAAGGCTATGATACGGTGATTACCGAGGACGGCGGGAACTTGTCCCAAGGGCAGAAACAGCTTTTGTGTATCACAAGGGTTATGCTCTGCCAGCCGGATATGCTGATTCTGGATGAGGCCACATCTTCCATAGATACAAGGACGGAGATACGGATTCAGAAGGCTTTTGCGAAACTAATGGATGGCAGGACCAGTTTTATCGTGGCACATCGGCTTTCCACCATTCAGGAGGCGGATATTATTCTTGTCATGAAGGACGGAAATATCATTGAGCAGGGCAACCATGAATCGCTGCTGGCAGAAGGCGGGTTTTATGCACAGCTGTATCAAAGTCAGTTTGCGGTATAAGAAATCGGAACCCGGCAGTGCGCACCCGGAAACGGGGTGTGCACTGCCGGGTTTTGCAGTGGCATCGTTGACCGACGGCAACGCAGCAGATGACAAAATAGGCGGTGCTGAAAGTCTGATTACTGACCGGATGGAACACTAGTTAACGGCTTTGAAAGTGAACAGGAAGTTCAGTTCTTCGTCTTTATAATAGAAGAAGCAAAAATAGCAGAGCAATGCCATGCCGACAGTCACATAGCAGTCAGCCACATTGAATTTCGGGAAATTAATGGGGACAAAGTAAATGAAGTCAATGACATAGCCGTTGATAATCCGGTCAATCAGGTTGCCGATTCCTCCGCTGACAATGAGCAGAAGAGTGATTTGCATCGGAAAATAACGTCTGCCTTCCGGTATTTGGAAATATTTAATCAGAAGAAATATCATGACTAAGGAGGTTAGGGTAATAAGAAACCCCTGTTTGCCTAAAAAGGAACTGAAAGCGGCGCCGGTATTTTCCAGATAGGAAAATTCCAGTATGTCAGGGAACAGCGGATAATCGGCTTTGCCTTTCAGGCTGGCCTGTGCCGCAGTCTTTGTAATCTGGTCCAGAAGAGTGAGAAGCGGGACGGACAGCAGGAGGATTATTTTTTTTCGGTTAATGTTCATGGCGGTATCTCCTTCATGTAATGGATAAGGTTCATGTAATATGTGAACCGAATGGTAAAGGTGTATGTTAATTTAATCAGTGAAATAAGTTTCATTTGATGTAAAAGGATGAAATAAAAGACACTGACAAAATCTTTATCAGTGCCTTACATTCATTAGCAGGGGCAGTAGGAATCGAACCCACATCGATGGTTTTGGAGACCACTGTTCTACCTTTGAACTATGCCCCTTTATTGGTTTTCTGAACCGCTGAAAATTATTATAGCATAGTTAAAGGGGGATGGCAAGCATAATTTGAAAAAAATCATGGAAACTGTAACAGTCAGCCTGAATGTAATGTTGGGAGGAGGACGCCCGTGCGCGAGTTTTTTTAGTGG
>CAJUIM010000125.1 GCA_910586275.1 uncultured Lachnospiraceae bacterium
CCCTCCCGTGCGTCCGCCTCTCAACACAACATTCAGGCTGAACTGTTACGGCAAAATAAAAAGAATCTGTCAGATTTATTGACACATCGTAAGTTATTGACTATAATATAGTCTGTTTATACATATTAACAACAAGGGAAGAAAAGAGGTAGCCAGATAATGAAGAAACTAACAGCATTGTGCATAATTGCAGCCATCGGCCTTCAGCTGGCCGGATGCGGCGAGGACAAGAATGCATGGATTGAAGAGGGAAAAGGAAAAATAGGAGCCACTTTGGATTGTGGTCAGTTTGTTGTGGACGGAACAGTTCATACGTTCCCTTCCAGCATATCCGAATGGACGAATAACGGATGGCATATTTCAAACAACTATGATAACAAAGATACTTTCGAATTGGAAGCCGATATCATATCCAATCAGTTTGAACTGTTCAGTGACGAGACGGAAGACGAATTTGTACGCATGTATGCCATCAATCTTGGGACGGAGCCGGCAAAGATTGTAGACTGCACGGTGAACGAAGTGAAGATTCAGGTGGCGGATAATGACGGCTATGCAAAGGTAGTGCTGCCGGGCGGAATTACCTGTAAGAGTACGAAAGAAGACGTAATAGCTGCCTATGGAGAACCTTTGAGCACGGAGGACGATACGCTGCTTTACACTTATGAGAGCCAGGATGGCTTGGAAATAGAAGTGGAAATCAGGGCTTTGGTTAATAATGTGGATGAAGTATGCTATACCATATCCGATAAGAACTGGGGATATGTGGGCAATGCGGAAGACTGCAAGGGATTTATAAACGATGCTTTGAAAACAAGCTTCTACTGTGACTATGCAACTTATGTAGAAAACAAATTCGATACGGAAGAGAATGCACAGGCATTATATGACGCAGAGGTTGAATATTATGCGCAGGGGCTTATGTATTATCTGGCCGTTGATTATGAGAACGTTGACGAAGGAATCGCGCAAGGCTTTTCTGACGTTGCAAAACAGGTTCTTGCAAAATTCAAATGGGATGATCCTGTCGTAGATTTGGAAGAAGGCTCTACTTACGGAAGCTTTGAACTGACCATGTACCCTACGGATTTTCTGGATATTATTCTGGAAGATGCACAGGCCGTGGCAGACAGCGGGGTGGACGGCGATGAATATGCTCAGGGCATGCTGGATGTAGTCAGCCAGAAGGTGAGCGAAATCTCATACAAAGATCCCGTAACTATGACATACGATATCGATTTGGACAACGGTGTCGTTTCTAATGAGGATTGGGACGAAATAGATGATATTCTGATGGATTATGCGGAATGACATACTCCGAAATTTATTCCTGTGGGCGATGGGTTAAATGCCGTGCTTAACATCAATCTTTGGTTGGTCTAGGCAGCTTGGCGAATGCCGCGGAAGTGGGACATACCGTCATTGAACGCCTGACTTGGCAATTGCCAAGTCAGGCGTTTTTACTGTTGTCAGTCCGTAACTGTCCGGCCTTTCTTTCCCCCATATTCAACATCCTGCATAGGCAAATTTTCCGTTACCTGAACGGCACACTCGTCTCCCAATTAAAATTTGATTTCCATGGACATTTATGGAGGGCAGAGGAATATAAATATAAATATGAAAATACCGAAAAGGAGCGGGTAGATATGGAAAAAATGGGGAGGATGGAATCAGGGAGACAGAAAGGCAATGCCGGGGAAAAGAGCATGGGGAGCGGTGAGGAAGTGATATTTATGCTGAAGTGCCTGCTCATATCCTATGTGCTGACAGCAGGCCTGCTGCTTTTGCTGGCGCTTATGCTGTATCGTTTTGGGCTGAAAGAGAATATTGTGAATATCTGTATTATCGGCATTTACATTACCGTGACATTTCTGGCAGGAATGATAGCGGGGAAGCGGGCGCAGAGCAGAAGGTTTCTATGGGGCCTGCTGATGGGAGTTCTCTACTTCATTGTATTGGCAGGCGTTTCCTTTGCCGTGAACCGGAGCATTCAGGAGGTGGCAAACAATTTTGTGACCGTGTTTCTGTTATGTGCAGGCAGCGGCATGCTGGGAGGGATGGTAAGCTAAAACAATGACTATTTTTGCGATTTTTAATAAAATATAGGTTGCGTGAAGAATTATTTTTTAGTAAACTAGAATTATATGAATAAAAGTAAGCAATTCCGTAACAGCGGATAAGAAGGCAGTCTAAGGTACAATAATCTGTCCGATTCTTTGCTTGCGGGAATAAAGGAAGGAAAGAGGAGAAAAATTATGGCACAGGTTGGAATTGTGATGGGGAGCGATTCGGATATGCCGGTTATGGCGAAGGCGGCGGATGTCTTGGAGGAACTGAAGGTATCTTACGAAATGACGATTATCTCGGCGCATAGGGAACCGGATGTGTTTTTTGAGTATGCAAATAAGGCGGAAGAAAAGGGGTTTAAGGTAATTATCGCAGGGGCCGGCATGGCGGCGCATCTGCCGGGCATGTGTGCGGCTATTTTCCCGATGCCGGTCATCGGCATCCCGATGCATACTTCTTCTCTGGGAGGGCGGGATTCCTTATATTCTATTGTTCAGATGCCTTCCGGCATCCCGGTGGCGACAGTGGCAATCAACGGGGGAGCCAATGCGGGAATCCTTGCGGCAAAGATTCTTGCCACTTCCGACGGGGAACTTCTGCAGAGACTGAAGGATTATTCCCAAAGGCTAAAGGAAAGCGTCCAGGCAAAGGATGCAAAACTGCAGGAGACAGGATACAAGAATTACGGGAAATAAAGAGATTCCGGGGCAGGAAAAGCGGTGTTTTACAGGATGATTACGGAGGGAAAGCCATGGATTACAAAAAAGCTGGGGTAAATATCGAGGCAGGATATCAGTCAGTGGAATTGATGAAAAAATATGTAAAAGAAACGATGCGGCCGGAAGTGTTAGGCGGTTTGGGCGGTTTTTCGGGGGCTTTTTCCCTTGCGGCCATGAAGAATATGGAAAAGCCCACCTTGGTGTCCGGTACGGACGGGGTAGGGACAAAGCTGAAACTGGCATTTCTGACAGACAGACATGATACGGTAGGAATTGACTGCGTGGCTATGTGCGTCAACGATATTGCATGTGCGGGCGGGGAGCCGCTGTTCTTCCTTGATTACATCGCCTGCGGCAAGAATTATCCGGAAAAGATTGCCACTATTGTAAAGGGTGTGTCGGAAGGCTGCCTGCAGGCCGGCGCGGCATTGATTGGCGGAGAGACGGCAGAGATGCCGGGGTTCTATCCCGAAGACGAATATGATTTGGCAGGATTTGCCGTAGGCATTGTGGACGAGAAGGATCTGATCACGGGAGAACGGATAAAGCCCGGCGATGTGCTGGTAGGAATGGCTTCTTCCGGCGTGCACAGCAATGGCTTTTCCTTGGTAAGGAAGGTATTCGAGATGACGCGGGAGAGCCTGAATACTCATTACGAAGAATTGGGAATGACTTTGGGCGAAGCTTTGCTTGCGCCTACGAAAATTTATGTAAAGGCTCTGCGGGCGGTGAAAGAAGCAGGCATCACTGTCAAAGGCTGCAGCCATATTACAGGCGGCGGTTTTTATGAAAACATTCCGCGGATGCTGCCGGAGGGAACGCGTGCCGTCATCCGGAAAGACAGCTATGAAGTTCCTGCTATTTTCCGGCTTCTGCAGGAAAAGGGAGAATTGGAAGAACAAATGATGTATAATACTTATAATATGGGACTTGGCATGGTACTGGCATTGGAGGAAGATCAGGCGCAGGCGGCTATGGAAGCAATCCGCGGAGCCGGAGAGACTCCTTATCTGGTGGGTACGGTGGAAGCCGGTGAAAAAGGAGTCACTATATGCTGAAAGAGGATGGGGCGGCGACAGGCGGCCGGCTGAAGATATTGGTATGTGTTTCCGGCGGCGGAACGAATCTGCAGGCAATCATAGACGGGATAAAGAGCAATGCCATAACCAATACGGAAATTATATCCGTCATCAGCAACAATAAGAAGGCGTATGCCTTGGTAAGGGCTGCAGAAGAGGGGATTCCCGCGTTGTGCATATCACCCAAGGACTATGAGGATAGGGAAGCGTTTAACCGGGCATTTCTGAAAGCCGTGCAGGCGGCCGGCCCGGACTTGATTGTGCTGGCCGGGTTTCTGGTGGTGCTTCCGGAAGAGATGATTGCCGGATATAGGAATCGGATCATTAATATCCATCCGTCGCTGATCCCTTCTTTCTGTGGGAAAGGCTTTTACGGGCTGAAGGTGCATGAAAAGGCTTTGGAACGGGGCGTGAAGGTCACGGGCGCTACCGTGCATTTTGTGGATGAGGGGACGGATACCGGCCCGATTATCTTACAGAAAGCGGTAGCAGTGGAAGCCGGGGATACGCCGGAAACGCTGCAGAAACGGGTGATGGAGCAGGCGGAATGGGTAATATTGCCGAAAGCGATAGATATGATTGCCAATGGCAGGATTGCCGTGGAAGAGGGCAGATGCATAGAGACGGACAAGGGAGGTTGCTCATGAAGATATTGATAGTCGGCAGCGGCGGAAGAGAGCATGCCATAGCAGTAAGCGCGGCAAAGAGCAATAGGGCAGAGAAAATATACTGTGCGCCCGGCAATGCCGGAATCGGGCAGATTGCCGAGTGCGTGCCTATAGGAGCCATGGAATTTGATAAACTGACGGCCTTTGCCAAAGAAAAGGAAATCGACTTGGTGATTGTGGGCATGGATGACCCGTTAGTGGGCGGACTGACAGATGAAATGGAGGCGGCGGGGATCCGCACTTTCGGGCCGAGAAAAAATGCGGCAATTTTGGAGGGAAGCAAGGCATTTTCCAAGGATTTGATGAAAAAATATCATATTCCAACGGCTGCCTATGAAAACTTTGAGAATGCACAGGATGCCATGGATTATTTGGAAAAGGCGAAGTTTCCCATTGTTTTAAAGGCGGACGGCCTAGCCTTGGGGAAGGGCGTATTGATCTGCCGGGACTTGGAGGAAGCGAAAGCGGGCGTGAAGTCCATAATGTTGGACAAGCAGTTCGGCACGGCAGGAAATAAGTTGGTGATAGAGGAATTTATGACCGGAAGAGAGGTGTCTGTGCTTTCCTTTGTAGACGGGAAAACCATTAAGACAATGACTTCCGCACAGGACCATAAACGTGCCATGGACGGGGATCAAGGGCTGAATACGGGCGGAATGGGGACTTTTTCTCCCAGTCCTTTTTATACGGCAGAAGTGGATGCATTCTGCCGGGAACATATTTATCAGCCTACGGTAGATGCTATGGCGGCGGAAGGCAGGGAGTTTAAAGGAATTATTTTCTTCGGGCTGATGCTGACGGAAGACGGCCCGAAGGTACTGGAATATAATGCCAGATTCGGTGATCCGGAGGCACAGGTAGTGCTTCCCAGGATGAAAAACGATATGATTGAAGTGATGGAGGCATGCATTGACGGAAGGCTGGATGAAATTGACCTTCGGTTTGAAGAGAATGCGGCAGTCTGCGTGGTCTTAGCTTCGGAAGGCTATCCGGTAAGCTATGAGAAGGGTTTTGTGATCCGGGGGCTGGAGAACTTTGAAGGCAGGGAAGGCTATTATTGCTTCCATGCGGGAACGAAGCAGACGGAGGAAGGAATTGTAACAAACGGCGGGCGTGTGCTGGGCGTGACAGCAAAAGGGAGTGACTTGAAGGAAGCCCGTGCCAATGCTTATAAGGCGGCAGAATGGGTGCAATTCGATAATAAATATATGCGGAATGATATCGGAAAAGCGATAGACGAAGCATAAGAAAGGGATAAGGGGATTCGGCATGGACGGAAGGGAAAAATTTAAAAGGGATGTATTGGATATTAGCGATTACAATCGGCCGTATGAATGTGAGAACTGCGGAGGGCTGATGGTTTTCAAGGGCTGCGGGGAATACGAGTGCGAGAATTGCCGGGCGAAGGGATTTGACGATTATGGCAAGGCGCGGAATTATATCGAGAAGAATCCGGGCGCCACATCGGCGGACATCACGCTGAATACAGGCGTGTCACAGAAAGCGATCCGGCAGATGCTGAAAGAATCGCGGCTGGAAGTGGCACAGGATTCCAGAGTTCTGCTGAAGTGTGAAATGTGCGGGGCGGACATCAGGACAGGTGTTTTATGCCCTACCTGTGAAGTGGCATATCATAGGAAACTGGAGGAAAAGCAGCGTTCGGCCAATCATATGGCTGGCTATGGCAATGATAAGGAAACGGAGAACAAAGGGGAAAAGCGGTTCAGCCGCAAATAGGGAAGTTACGTTAAAAGACGGTGATTGGAAATGCAACAGAGAGGAAGCGCAGATGAAAAGAACATGTAGAAGAAAAATCTTGGGTATGGTGTCAGGCATGGCATTGGCGATGCTTTTGTCTTTGGCAGTGCCTGCCGTAGGCAGGGCATATGTACAGGCTTCGGGAATGATTACTGCGGATGCCGCCAAGGTGAGGAAAGAGCCTTCTACCCAGAGCGACTCATTATCAAGCCTGCTGAAGGGAACCATGGTGACGGTAATCGATGAAGTAAAAGACAGCGCTGGAGCATTATGGTATAAGGTGAGTTATGAGAACAGCACCGGATATGTGCGTTCCGATTTGATGCTGAAAGCCACGGCAAACACAACAAATACGGCAAATACGACAACCAGCACTACCATCGTGTCTGCCAGTACCAATGGTTCCGCAGGCACGGCGAAGCCGGCAGCCACGCAGGTGACGGCCATTGCGGAGACAAAGGCATATGTAAATTTCAAGAGTGCAAGAGTCCGTCAGGGAGCGTCTACACAGCATGAAATCCTTGGTTCGGCAGAGCAGAACACGCCGGTGGTCATTACAGGGGAAGCAAAAGCACCGGATGGGAAGAAATGGTATCAGATAAAGTATACGAATCAGAACGGCCGTGAAATAGTAGGGTTTATCCGTTGGGATTTAGTGACGGTAGGTGATCCGCCGGCACCGGTGGCTTCGGAGCAGCCGGCAGAGGCACCGGCGGAAGTGGTTCCGGAGACGCCTGCGGAAGCACCCGCAGAGACACCTGCGGAAGTTCCTGCGGAGGGTGCCGAAGGAACGGAAGGCATGGAAGGGACAGGCGGAGAGGGACAGCAGATACCCGAACCGGCTCCGGCTCCCGAGCCGGCGGTGAAGCCGGATTATGAAATGGCTTACATGCCCAACAAGGACGGTGTGGAGGAGTGGTTTCTGCTTGACAATATCGCGGGGACCCAGCAGTCGCTGGCAAACCTACGGGCGGCGGCGGAAGCCGGAGAAAGACTGAGCGCAGCCGGCGGCGATCAGGCAGGCACACAGAAAATCATTATAATCGTACTGGCCGTGCTGGTAGCGGTTTTGGCCGTAGTGGTGGCGATTCTGCTCTTTAAGCTGAAAGACATGTACGAAGAGGAAGACGACGAGGACGAAGACGAGGAAGAGGATGAGGACGAAGAGGACGAGGAAGAGGAGGAAGTGATAGAGGAACCCAAGCCGGTCCGTAAGAAACGCCCTGTCGAAACCGTGCAGGAGAAGCCGCAGAAACCGGTGCCGAAGGCTAAGCCGGTACGGGAAAGAAGGCCGGTTCCGGAGAAAGCAGTGGAATATGATCCGGAGGAAGAATTCGAAGCAGGACAGCCGGCGGTGCAGAAACCGCAGACGAAAAGAAAAGCGAAAAACTTCCTGATAGAGGATGATGAGTTTGAATTTGAATTCCTCAATATGGATGATAAGAAGTAAACGGCATTACGGTGCTGAAAGCAGAAAACAGGATAATTCTGATAGTTTGGTTTGGCTGATATATGGTCGGCGGCGGTATGGGACAGAGAGGTTTTGTCAGAGGATATCGTCCGGCACGGCATTATATCAGCCAATAAGGTTTTGTTTCAGTTACGGAGCAGAAAGATGATAATTGAGATTGATTTTAACAGTGACGAGGCGTTGTACCTGCAGCTGAGGAATCAGATTATTCTCGGCATTGCCACTTCCAGGATACGGGAAGGGGACGAACTTCCCAGTGTGCGGCAGCTGGCGGAGGATATCGGGATAAACATGCATACGGTGAACAAAGCATATACTGTATTGAAGCAGGAAGGCTTTGTGAAGGTGGACAGGCGCAGGGGTGCGGTGATTTCCATTGATGCCGACAGGCTGGAGACAATAGAGGAACTGCGTATTGATTTGAAAGTAATCCTTGCAAAAGGAATCTGTAAGAATATTTCCAGAGAAGAAGTGCATGCTCTTATAGATGAAATATATGAAGATTATGGAGGTCTGGATTGATGCAGTCACAGTTTACGGATAAGGCGAAGACAGCACTGCTGTTAGCGGAGAAGACCGCGATAAGCCTCCGTCAGGGCTATGTTGGGACGGAGCATATATTGGCCGGGCTGTTGCGGGAAGGGACCGGGGTGGCGGCCAAAGTATTGGCAGCCAATGGACTGGAAGAAATACAGCTGATGGAAATGATACGGGATCTGATTACGCCGGACAAAGGGGTTTTGGCAAAGGATCGGGACGGATATTCCCCTAGGGCATTGAAAATATTGGAGGAAGGCCATAGGCAGGCGGAACGTTTCGGGGCATTCCGAACCGGCACGGAGCATATTCTGCTTGCCCTTATTAAGGAAGGGGAGAATGTGGCCGTACGTCTGCTGAATACGCTTGGGCTGTCTTTACAGAAGGTCTATGCGGATACTTTGGCTGCCATGGGGGAAGACAGCAACATATATAAGGAAGACTTAGGGAAAAAACAGAGCGGAAGGAAGAGAGGCGGGGCATCGGTACTGGAGCAGTACAGCCGTGACCTTACGGCATTGGCAAAGTCGGGGGATTTGGATCCGGTCATCGGGAGAGAGGATGAAATCGGCCGGGTGATTCAGATTCTGAGCCGCCGGACGAAAAATAACCCTTGTCTTATCGGTGAGCCGGGCGTAGGAAAGACGGCAGTGGTGGAAGGGCTTGCGCTGCGTATTGTTTCGGGAGAGGTTCCCTTTACGGTACAGGATAAGAGAGTGCTGACTCTGGATCTGTCCGGCATGGTGGCAGGGAGTAAGTACAGAGGGGAATTCGAGGAAAGGATTAAGAAAGTAATACGGGAAGTGATCGAGGACGGCAATGTCATTCTTTTTCTGGATGAAATGCATACGATTATCGGTGCGGGAGGTGCGGAAGGAGCCATTGACGCTTCCAATATCCTGAAACCATCTTTGGCCAGAGGAGAAATCCAGCTGATCGGAGCCACTACCATAACCGAATACCGGAAATATGTGGAAAGGGATGCGGCTCTGGAACGACGGTTTCAGCCGGTAAATGTGGAAGAACCTACGGAGGAGGAGGCAATCCGCATTCTGAAAGGCGTGGCAGGGAAATATGAGGAACATCATCATGTGACCATTGACGATAGCGCACTGGCAGCTGCAGTGCATCTTTCGGCGAGGTATATCAATGACAGGAATCTGCCGGACAAAGCCATTGACTTAATTGACGAAGCGGCTTCTGCGCTGCGTCTTAAGAGTATGCGCATGCCGGATAAGATGAAGGAACTGGGCGAGCAGATTGCCAAGATGGATGTACAGATTGAACGTTCCATCCGCATGGAAGCTTTTAGCCAGGCGGGGGAAATCAAACATAATCAGGACGAACTGATAAAGAAATACGACCGGATGAAGCAGCGGTTTGACCGTGCCCAAGAGGAACGCAGATATGTAGTGGGAGAAAATGAAATAGCCGAAGTGGTTGCCATGTGGACAAAGATTCCGGTAAAGAAATTGGCGGAAAAAGAAAGCGAACGTCTGCTGAAACTGGAATCTATACTGCATAAAAGAGTCATCGGGCAGGAAGAAGCGGTGACTGCCGTGGCAAAGGCTATGCGGAGAGGGCGGGTCGGCCTGCAGGATCCTAACCGTCCCATCGGGTCTTTCCTGTTCTTAGGCCCTACGGGCGTGGGAAAGACGGAATTGAGCAAAGCGTTGGCGGAGGCGATGTTCGGCTCGGAAAATGCATTGATCCGGGTGGATATGTCGGAATATATGGAAGGGCATTCCGTTTCCAAGATGATCGGCTCTCCTCCTGGCTATGTAGGCTTTGACGAGGGCGGGCAGTTAAGCGAAAAAGTAAGGCGTAATCCCTATTCCGTGGTATTGTTCGATGAAGTGGAGAAAGCCCATCCGGACGTGTTCAATATTTTACTGCAGGTGCTGGATGACGGACATATTACCGATTCCAAGGGACGTAAAGTGAACTTTAAGAATACGATCCTTATCATGACTTCCAATGCGGGCGCACAGCGGATTATAGACCCGAAGAATCTGGGATTTTCCGCCCAGACCGATGAAAAGAAAGATTATGATAAGATGAAGGCGGGAGTCATGGAAGAGGTGAAACGGCTGTTTAAACCGGAATTTATCAACCGTATCGATGAAATTATGGTGTTCCATCCGCTGAACGGGGAAGATATGAAGCGTATCATCACGCTTCTGTCCAAGAATCTGACTGCCCGGTGCAGGGAACAGATGGATATCGATCTGACAATCACGCCGGCCCTGAAAGAATATATCATAGAGAACCATGCCGAACTGAAAATGGGCGCAAGGCCGCTGAAACGGGCAATTCAGACGGTGATAGAGGATGCGCTTGCGGAGGAAATATTGGCGGGCGGTATTCAGGCCGGAGACCGGGTGAGCGCAGGAGTAAAGGATAAAAAAGTCGTCTTCAGCGTAAAAAAAGAAGGATAATAAAAAAGGTAACAGTTCAGCCTGAATGTTGTGTTGGGGGGCGGACGCCCGTGCGCGAGTTTTTTTAGTGGCCGGCAGCAGCGGAACTGCCTG
>CAJUIM010000126.1 GCA_910586275.1 uncultured Lachnospiraceae bacterium
GCAAAAAAATCCCTCCCGTGCGTCCGCCTCTCAACACAACATTCAGGCTGAACTCTTACTTTCCATGCCGGCGCGCCGGCATTTAAGGTTGACTTTTGGGAAAAAAAGTATAATAATGAATAGGAAAAAAGCATAGGCGGAAAAGGGAGCGAGAGTGATGGATACGAACAGAATTGATTGGGAAAACCTTGGTTTTGGTTATATGGAAACGGACAAAAGATTCGTCTCCAATTATAAAGACGGGGCATGGGATGACGGCATGCTGACGGAAGACTGTACGGTGACGGTGAATGAGTGCGCAGGCGTGCTTCAGTATGCGCAGACTATATTCGAGGGCATGAAAGCCTATACAACGGAGGACGGACGTATTGTCACATTCCGTCCGGACCTGAATGCGGCACGGATGGCGGATTCTGCAGTCAGGCTGGAAATGCCGGTATTTCCCGAAGAACGTTTTATAAAGGCAGTGACAGAGACAGTGGCGGCAAATAAGAGGTTTGTCCCGCCTTTTGGTTCCGGGGCCACACTTTATATAAGGCCGTATATGTTTGGCACGAATCCGGTGATCGGGGTAAAGCCGGCGGATGAATATCAGTTCAGAATTTTCACTACGCCGGTAGGCCCTTATTTCAAAGGCGGGGTGAAGCCGCTGACAATCTGTGTCAGTGATTTTGACCGTGCGGCTCCGCGCGGTACCGGCCATATTAAGGCCGGGCTGAATTATGCCATGAGTCTTTATGCCATCCAGACGGCGCACAGGAACGGATTTGACGAGAATATGTATCTGGATGCGGCTACCAGGACAAAAGTGGAGGAGACGGGAGGCGCCAATTTCCTGTTTGTCACCAGGGACGGTAAAGTGGTCACTCCGAAGTCGGACAGCATTCTTCCGTCCATTACAAGGCGTTCTTTGGTATATGTGGCAAAAGAATATCTGGGGATGGAAGCGGAAGAAAGAGAAGTATTGTTTGAAGAAGTAAAAGATTTTGCAGAATGCGGGCTTTGCGGGACTGCCGCAGTCATTTCCCCGGTAGGGAAAGTGGTAGACCATGGAAAGGAAATCTGCTTCCCCAGCGGCATGACAGATATGGGGCCGGTGACAAAGAAACTGTATGAGACTCTGACCGGGATTCAGATGGGCAGAATCAAAGCACCGGAAGGATGGATTACAGAAATCGGATAGCCGGCCGGAAAATAGAACTATTACAGACTATGCATAAAGAAAAGCCAAGTCAATGATTTGGCTTTTCTTCCATGTTCCCCTTATTTTCTCTGTTTTTTATATTTCCTGCCGGGAAGCGGCCAACATGCCTAAAACATGTCCGGCATACCGGGAAAACAAATCCCGTTCCATCTTTCTTTCTTCCGTCAGTTCAAAAAACATATCTTTTTCATTATAATTCCGCTTGAAAAACGGCTCAAACAAAACATCCCATTGCGGGAGGTAACTGGAAAGCTTCCGCGTGTAGCAGGTGGCGGCAGTGGCCTGAATACGGTGCTTTCTGTCCACATACGATGCCACGGACTTGTGTACCGCCGTATCTTCATCCGGAAGATAGTAGTAATTTTTATAATTCGAGTAAAAGTACTTCATTTCTTCTTCATAGAGAGGAACCCGCAGGCTGCCCTCCCTGCCTTCTCCCATGAAATAGCAGCTTTTGGCAGAACAGGAAAACGGGTGGGGAAGGGGGGCTGGCAGCATCAGCTTCATAATCAGTTCCTGATGCTGTGTTCCGTCCATGTCATGGTAGTAATTGGCCTGTACCTTTTTCGGACGCGGCGCTTCGTTAAAAAGATCGTAATAAGCCAGCAGAGGAAGAATCTGCAGCATGCCTTTCATATCGTCGGCATTGTGAAGCGTAAGTGCCTGCAGCGCGAAATCGGTAGGGTTCTTCACATAATCATGATAGACGCTGATCAGTTCCCCGCCGCTGTACCGGTCTTCCCGTTGGATGCCGGCAAACTGCTCCAAAGTCTTCAGTTTGCAGTTGGGCAGGCGCAGACAGGCCTTATAGGGGGACAGGCGGCGGTAAATGTCAATTCCTTCAAAGCCGCTGAAATCATAGGGCAGCCCATGCTGCTCGCATTTCTGCAGAATATAAGGCAGGTCGAAATTATTTCCGTTAAAATGGATAAAATGGGTATATTTTGAGGCAAAACTGAAAAAGGCAGACAGCAACTGTGCTTCCTCTTCCGGTTTATTGGCAAACCATTGCCTTACGAACCATCTGCCGTTCTCATAATATGCGGTCCCGATTAGGTAGAGGCAGGAACTTCTGGCGGTAAAGCCTGTGGTTTCAATGTCAAGGAATAATATTTTATCTATAGGTGCAATTTTCTCCAAAGGATAGGTTAAATTCGGTAAATGAATGGTTTGACGTAAGGTTCTCACAGATTATCATATCCTTTCTGAAATTATTGTTGTTGGTGGTGGGGCGGACGCATCGGATCTTATGCAATTACCCTAAGAACCCGCTTCCGCTCGGCGTCAAACGCAGCGGTACTAAGCTTGCTAAGTGCCGGCGTTTTCCGACGGATCTTATGGCAATTGCATAAGATCCGGTGCTGTGTGCCGGTGTAGTCTAGTATGCTGCTGTGCGGCACTTTTTGGTTGATTTCCCTATTTATTCTTTGCATTTTATTGTATCATTCGCAATTTAATCAGCCTTTCCGTGTGGGAATGAGTACGGATAGGCTTCTATTGATTATAGCATATTTAAGGTTTCTTTTCACTATTTTTTCGCTGGCTGTCAGACTTTTATCGGTCACGCTGTAGTAAATGATCCCGATGCACAGCGACGGATATTATATGACAGTCCTAAGGACCGTCGGAAAACGCCGGTACTTAGTGAGGTACAAAGCTGCCATCGGCAGCTTTCGAACTTAGTACCGCTGCGTTTGACGCCGAGCGGAAGCGAGTCCTTAGGACTGTCATATAATATCCGCCGCGTCCTCCCCACCCCAAACTTCATTGTCTATAATCCCATATTTTTTTATTTTCCAGTAGCATATTTTGTAGAAAAATAGTATATTGTTTATAGAGAGTTGCTGTTCACCGATGCACGGCTGCTGTGAAGGGGACAGGAACCAGAGAGAAAAAATATCCGTCCGGCAAACTAACCTGCACGGGAAGGGAATGTGCTGTGCGGAAATATAAGAAAGAAGGGTGGAAAATGGCAAAATTAACATTTGTGGGCGGTATTCATCCGTTCGACGGAAAAGATATGTCGAAGGATAAGCCGATAAAAGAAGTGCTGCCCAAAGGGGATTTGGTATACCCTCTGTCCCAGCATATCGGTGCGCCTGCAACGCCGATCGTGGCGAAAGGAGATCATGTGCTGACAGGACAGAAGATTGCGGAGGCCTCAGGGTTTGTGTCGGCACCGATTTATGCAACGGTATCGGGGACGGTGAAAGCTATTGAGCCGCGCAGGGTAGTGACCGGCGATAATGTCATGAGCATCGTGGTGGAAAATGACGGGCGGTACAGTGAAGTGGCTTACTCTCCGGTGGATTCCTATGAAGAACTGACAAAAGAGCAGATTATCGGAAGGGTAAAGGAAGCCGGAGTCGTCGGCATGGGGGGCGCGGGATTCCCTACTTTTATCAAGCTTTCTCCGAAAGAACCGGAGAAAATAGAATATGTCATAGTCAACTGTGCGGAATGTGAGCCGTATCTGACTTCCGACTATCGGAGGATGCTGGAAGAACCGGAAAAACTGGTGCAGGGACTGAAAATTATACTGCATCTTTTCGGCAATGCCAGAGGAATCCTGGCAGTGGAGGACAATAAGCCGGACTGCATCGAATTGCTGAAGAAACTGACGAAGGATGAGGGGCGCATCAGCGTAAAGGCCCTTAAGACAAAATATCCCCAAGGCGCGGAACGGCAGATTATTTTTGCCTCAACGGGAAGGAGCATCAATTCCAGCATGCTTCCGGCAGATGCGGGATGCGTCGTGGACAACGTGGACACAGTGGTGGCGGTTTATCATGCAGTTATGCTGGGCAAGCCGCTGATGAACCGGATTGTCACCGTGACGGGAGATGCCATTGCCGACCCGCGTAATTTTATCGTGCGGATCGGGACGAATTATCATGAATTGGTGGAAGAAGCGGGTGGCTTTAAGGAAAAACCGGTGAAAATCATATCCGGAGGGCCCATGATGGGCTTTGGTATTTTCGACCTCGATGTGCCTACCACAAAAACGGCTTCCGCGCTTTTGTGCCTGACTCAGGATGATGTGTCCAGAATGGAGCCCAGCGCATGCATTAACTGCGGCAAATGTGTGGAGGCCTGCCCAAGCAGGATCGTCCCGCGGAGATTGGCGGATTATGCGGAGAGTTACAGGGAAGAGGCATTTCTGGCGGAAAACGGAATGGAGTGCTGTGAGTGTGGGTGCTGCAGTTATGTATGCCCGGCCAAACGGCCTTTGACGCAGACGATTAAATCTATGCGCAAAATGCAGTTGGCCAAACGGAAAAAGAAATAGGGAGGTACGGACGGTGAGTGATTTGATGAAGGTGTCCTCCAATCCCCATGTGAGGTCAAAAGTGACTACAAGCAGCATTATGCTGGCGGTGATAGTGGCTCTGCTTCCGGCAGCAGGCTTCGGTATTTATAATTTTGGGGTGGATGCACTGATCTTAATAGTTGTGACAGTGGCTACTACTGTATTTACGGAATATGCATATGAGAAACTGATGGGGAAGAAAGTGACGATAGGGGACTATTCCTCCGTAGTGACCGGGCTTTTGCTGGCTCTGAACCTTCCTTCCAGCGCACCTTGGTGGATTGGCGTTTTAGGCGGCATGTTTGCCATTTTGGCAGTGAAGATGCTGTTCGGCGGGCTGGGGCAGAATTTCATGAACCCGGCATTGGCGGCAAGATGTTTCCTGCTGATTTCCTTTACTTCCATCATGACCAATTTTGAATGTGATACATACACGGGAGCGACTCCCTTGGCAGCCTTGAAAAGCGGGGAAAGCTTGGATATCCTGAGCATGGTGATCGGGAAGACATCCGGTACCATCGGGGAGACTTCCATGATAGCCATTGTGCTCGGAGCCTGCTTCTTAGTCTTATTGGGCGTGATTGACCTGCGTATCCCGGGCAGCTATATTGTCAGCTTTGTGATTTTTATCTGTCTCTTCGGCGGGCATGGCGTGAATACCGCGTACATCAGTGCCCATCTGGCAGGCGGCGGTTTGATGTTGGGTGCCTTTTTCATGGCGACGGACTATGTGACAAGGCCGATTACGAAAGCAGGGCAGTATGTGTTCGGCATACTGCTTGGCATACTGACGGGAATTTTCCGTATATTCGGGCCTTCCGCAGAGGGTGTTTCCTATGCGATCATCATAGGCAATTTATTGGTTCCTCTGATTGAGAAATCGACCCCTCCGAAAGCATTCGGCACAAAAGGAGGGAAACGGGCATGAATAATGATGTGAGAAATATGGTGAAAGATTCCTTGATTCTGTTTGCCATTACCTTAATTGCCGGGCTGATTCTCGGCGTGGTATATCAGGTGACGAAAGAGCCGATTGCAGTGCAGAAGGAAAAGGCGAAGCAGGAGGCATGCAGGGAAGTTTTTGCGGATGCGGCAGGGTTTAAGGAAGCGGAACGGCAGGCACAGGCCGGGGAAGAGAACGGACAGGTGAGCGAGTACAATACGCCCACGGATGCTTCTTGGGCAGAGCAGGGCTTCGGAGGCGTGGATATCGGGGAAACGCTGATTGCCGAAGATGCCGGCGGCAATATGCTGGGATATGTGATTACGGTCATTGACCATGAAGGTTACGGCGGAGACATTCAGTTTATGATGGGAATCCGCAGCGACGGGACGCTGAACGGAATCTCCTTGCTGGCCATATCGGAAACGGCCGGCTTGGGCATGCGTGCCGAGGATGTGCTGAAGCCGCAGTTCGCAGGAAAGAGTGTGGAGAGTTTTGAATATGTGAAGGGCAATGCGGCGGCGGAAAATCAGATTGACGCCATCAGCGGCGCAACCATCACTACCAATGCGCTGACCAACGGCGTAAATGCCGGGCTGTATTATTTCCGCACGGTATTGGGAGGAGGGAATGGCAATGAGTAAGAACGGCAAAAGCAGTTATACGAGCGGCAGTTCCATGGAACGGCTGTATAACGGGCTGGTAAAGGAAAACCCTACTTTTGTGCTTATGCTCGGCATGTGCCCGACGCTGGCCGTTACCACTTCGGCAATGAACGGATTGGGCATGGGGCTGACGACCATGGTGGTATTGGCTCTGAGCAATATGATTATTTCGCTGCTTCGGAGCATCATTCCCGATAAGGTGAGGATTCCGGCTTTTATCGTAGTCATTGCGTCTTTCGTGACTATGGTGGAACTGCTGCTGGAGGGCTTTATTCCTGCGCTTTATGATGCCTTGGGATTATATATCCCTTTGATAGTGGTAAACTGCATTATTTTAGGAAGGGCGGAATCCTATGCTTCCAAAAATCCGGTGATTCCTTCCCTGTTTGACGGAATCGGCATGGGGCTTGGCTTTTCCTTTGCGCTGACCTGTATCGGCGCGGTGCGCGAACTGATCGGAGCCGGAGAACTTTTCGGGTTCCGAATTATGCCGGAGGCTTATGTGCCCTGTGCTATCTTCATTATGGCACCGGGGGCGTTTTTCGTGCTGGCTGCTCTGACGGCTATCCAAAATAAGATCCGGATCAATGGAGAGAAAAAGGGCAAGGATATGTCCAAGATACAGTCCGGCTGCAACGAAGACTGCATGAACTGCAGGGAAGAAGGCTGCAGTCATAGGTTTTACGGCAGTTCCGTGAAGGAAAACGGGAAAGCGGGAAATGCCGGAGGGCAGGCAGTGAAGAGTACGGACGGAAAGGGGCGTGAGTAAGATGGTTAAAGAGCTGCTTATTATATTAATCAGTTCCTCCTTAGTGAATAATGTAGTGCTGAGCCAGTTTCTGGGGCTGTGCCCTTTTCTGGGAGTGTCCAAGAAGACGAATACGGCGGCGGGCATGGGCGTGGCGGTTATTTTTGTCATAACTTTGGCTTCGGCGGTGGCGGGAGTGATTTATAAGTTTGTGTTGGAGAAACTGGGCATCACTTATCTGCAGACCATTGTATTTATCTTGGTTATTGCTGCCTTGGTGCAGTTTGTGGAGATGTTCCTGAAGAAATTCATGCCTTCCCTCTATCAGGCGCTGGGCGTATATCTGCCCCTGATTACGACTAACTGTGCGGTGCTGGGGATTGCACTGACCAACGTACAGAAAAAATACGGCATCCTGACAGGGATTGTCAACGGATTTGCAACCGCGGTGGGCTTTACGGTTTCCATCATCATTTTGGCCGGCATCCGCGAAAAAATGGAGTATAACGATATCCCCGAGTCTTTTAAAGGCATGCCGATCGTGCTTGTCACGGCAGGTCTGATGGCAATCGCATTCTGCGGTTTTTCGGGACTTTTGTAGGAGGTGGATGAATGAGCGTGACAGGAGTAGTGACAGCCACCGCCATAGTGGGGGGCGTTGGGCTGTTCATAGGATTATTTTTAGGTCTGGCGGCCATTAAGTTCAAGGTGGAAGTGGACGAAAAAGAGGAAGCGGTTTTAAATGCGCTGCCCGGCAATAACTGCGGCGGCTGCGGATATCCGGGATGCTCCGGGCTGGCGGCGGCGATTGCCAAAGGGGAGGCCGCGGTGAATGCCTGCCCGGTAGGCGGTGAGCCGGTAGGGAAGGTGATTGCCGGCATTATGGGCGTGGAAGCCGGGGAGACGGTACGGAAAGTGGCCTTTGTAAAATGTCAGGGAGACTGCGACAGGACTACGGCGGATTATGAATACCATGGGATAGAAGACTGCCGGATGCTGGCTTTTGTGCCAAACGGAGGGCCGAAATCATGCAATTACGGCTGCCTTGGCTTCGGAAGCTGTGTGCAGGTATGTCCCTTTGATGCCGTCCATGTAGTGAACGGCGTGGCGGTAGTGGATAAGGAGGCGTGCAAAGCCTGCGGAAAATGCGTGGAAGTCTGCCCGAAACATTTAATCGAACTGATTCCCTACGATGCGCAATATGCGGTAGCCTGCAGTTCCAAGGACAAGGGACCGGTGGTCATGAAGGACTGCACGGCCGGCTGTATCGGCTGTCAGCTTTGCAAGAAGAACTGCCCTTCGGAGGCGGTGGGAGTAACAGAGTTTTTGGCTTCCATTGATTATGAGAAATGCACCGGATGCGGCACTTGTCTGGAGAAGTGCCCGAAGAAGTCAATTGTGAAGCATTAGAGTGTGTGTGAAGATTGCTTTCTGCCGGATGCCTGCCGGAATGCGGTGTCATGGCGTTGCGGCAGATATCCGGCAGAAAGCGTTTAAGATATTATTTAAAACGTTTTCAGCCCGCCGGAACGGAGGATTTCCCCTTCCGAGGTGATAAAAAGGGCTTCCGTGTCCGGCAGGGATTCAATCAGTTCCATGCCTTTTTCCGCCCCGAGGATGAAGCAGGCGGTGGAAAGCGCGTCTCCGTCCGTGGAGGAAGGGCATAATACGGTGACTTCAGACAGGTTATTCCATATGGGATAGCCTGTTTCCGTATCTAGGATGTGATGATATATTTTTCCGTCTTTTAGAAAATAGCGTTCATAGTTTCCGGAGGAAACTACGGACAGATCCGTCACAGGAAGGACACAGGCAGTGGAGCCGTCTGCGGCAAACGGCTTCTGGATGCCGATCTGAAAAGGAACCCCGCCCGGCTTGCAGCCAATGGCTAGGACATTGCCTCCCAAGTTGATCAATGCGCTTGTAACTCCTTGGGAAACGAGATAGTCCTTGATTCTGTCTGCAATGTAGCCTTTGGCGATAAAGCCAAGATCCAGTTCCGCACCGGGGTCGTTCAGTGCCGCCCGGCTGCCTTCGATGGTAATGCGGCGGTAGTCCACATGGGCAAGGGCTTCGGTCAGTGAGGATGGGTCCGGGAGCATGGCGGCTTCCGGATCGGTAAAATTCCAGAGCCTGTTCACGCTGCCGATCGTGGGGTCTATCTTCCCGCCGGTAAGTTCCGCATAAGAAAGGGCTGTGCGGAGAAGCCGTAAGGTGTCCTCCTGCAATTCCACGGGTGCCCCGCCCGCATGGTTCAGTTTCCATACATCGCTGTTTTCTTTTGTTTTGCTCAGCATGTTTTCGTATGTTTCCGCCAAGGCGAAGCAATGCTCCAACAGTTCCGGCTTATCGGCATCATATAGGGTAATGCGGATGACCGTATCGAAATAGAATCCCTGCCGGCTGACCGGTTCCGGGTTCCGGGCGCAGGCAGTCAGAAATAGGGCGGATAGGATAAAGAAGAAACAGGAAGTATAGCGTGTTATTATGTGCTTCATGGCATAAAAGCTCCTTCGTGCATAATGATTTATCTTTCTTTCCGTATATAGTATATAGAAGAATGCCGGGTTGGGCAATAGGAATGTCCGCAAAGAACGGGACGGCTTTTGGGCAGGCAATACGGAAACTGATTTCCTTTGGGCATTCAATCAGGGAATTGACTTTTGAAAAAGGAATGTTATAATAAATTCGTAGCGGTAATTTGTGGATATAAAATAGTGTATGCTTAAATTACGCCGCCTATTTTTTATGAGAATGTTGAGGAAAAGGAGAGGTATCCGTTTTCATTAGGATACAACGGAGTGAAGTGGCTAAAATCGCAATTGTAACGGACAGCAACAGCGGAATTACGCAGCAGCAGGCAAAGGATATGGGGATTCATGTGCTTCCCATGCCTTTTATGATTAAAGAAGAAACATATTTTGAAGATATTAATCTGACGCAGGAAGAATTTTATGTGCGTTTGGCAAACGGGGATGATGTGGTGACCAGCCAGCCCTCACCGGAGTCGGTATTGGATTTGTGGGACGGGCTGCTGAAAGAATATGATGAAATTGTCCATATCCCTATGAGCAGCGGATTGTCCGGCTCCTGCCAAAGCGCGATTATGCTGGCGCAGGATTATGACGGAAAGGTACAGGTGGTGAATAATCAGCGGATTTCCGTTACCCAGAGGCAGTCGGCGCTGGATGCGCTGCAGCTGGCAGGCAGAGGGATGGATGCGCTGCAGATTAAGGAATTTCTGGAAGGGGACAAGTTTAATTCCAGCATATATATTATGTTGGACACGCTGTACTATCTGAAAAAGGGCGGAAGGATTACTCCCGCTGCTGCTGCGCTGGGCACCCTTCTGAGACTGAAGCCGGTACTGCAGATTCAGGGAGACAAGCTGGATGCTTTTGCCAAGGCGAGGACTACAAATCAGGGGAAATCCATTATGATCAATGCCATTCGGAATGATATGAACAACCGTTTCGGCGGTGCGGACAAGGATAACATATGGCTGCAGGTGGCATATACCTATAATAAGGAAGCCGCCTTGGCCCTGAAAGCGGAACTTGCGGAGGAATTTCCCGGTTTTGACATTCATATGGATCCGTTGTCGCTCAGCATTGCCTGCCATATCGGGCCTGGTTCCCTGGCAGTGGCTTGTACAAAGAAGATAGAATAGGATTGGGAGAAGAAATGATATGATATTTCAGGACGCTGTCGGATGAATATTATCCCCCTTGGGAGCCACCAGTTTCCCGCTTCAGAGCCATCCGGAAA
>CAJUIM010000127.1 GCA_910586275.1 uncultured Lachnospiraceae bacterium
TCCAGCCGAAAAAAGTGCACGGAAAACCGGGACAGGCAGTTCCGCTGCTGTCGGCTGCTAAAAAAACTCACCCACGGGCATCCGCCTCCCAACATTACATTCAGGCTGAATTGTTACTTGCCGGCTGTGAAAATCAATTTCCGTGATTGCGGTTTTAATAAAAGGTGTGCTATAATAATTAATGTTCAGGCAGGGCGGCGCAATTACCGCGCCGATTTTGACAAAGTCTTGTAATAACCATTATTTCAGGAAATAAAAAGCCGCACAGGACGGAAGGGCATGGTAACGGTATGTACACATTCAGCAGCCGGATACGGTACAGTGAGGTAGACAGTGAAGGGAACCTGTCATTGGAATCATTATTGGATTATTTTCAGGATTGTTCTACTTTCCAGTCGGAAGATTTGGGCATAGGGACGGGGTATCTGAAGGAAAAGAAAATGGCATGGGTTTTATCTGCTTGGCAGATTGTGGTGGAAAGATATCCGAAATTGTGCGAGAAGGTTTCTGTCGGGACAATACCTTATGGAATAAAGAACTTTATCGGATACAGGAATTTTCTGATGGAAACGGAAGCGGGAGAACGTTTGGCATATGCCAATACCATATGGACACTGATGGATATGGAGAAGAGGAAGCCGGTAAAAGCCCCAAAGGAAATGGCGGATGCTTATGGATTGGGAGAACGGCTGGATATGGATTATGAGCCGCGGAAGATTGCGGTTCCCAAAGGGGAAAGCGTGGTACGGGAGACGGTGGAAATAAAGCGTCATCACCTTGATACGAACCATCATGTGAATAACGGGCAGTATGTGCGTATTGCTATGAGCTATTTACCGGAAGGGTACAGCATCCGTCAAATGAGGGCAGAGTATAGAAAACAGGCGGTATTGGGCGATAAGATATATCCTTTCATTTATGCGGAAGATATGGTTACGGTGGTTTCTTTGAATAACGGAGAAGGAGAGGCTTACTGCGTGACAGAGTTTAAACAAAATCAGGAAAGCCGGGGCGGAAATTGACAGTCTGGTTTCCGGCGGCCGAAAGGGGCAAGCGATGATTAAATTAGGTGAAAAACAGGATCTGACAGTGATAAAATTAGTGGACTTTGGAGTATACCTCGCAGCTGAGGACGCAAAAGAGGAAAAAGTGCTTCTTCCGCGCAAGCAAGTGCCGGAAGGGACAAAAGCCGGCGATGTGCTGCATGTATTTGTTTACAGAGATTCTAAGGATCGGCTGATTGCCACTACAAATGAGGTTAAGCTGACATTGGGGCAGGTGGCTCTGCTAAAGGTGTCTCAGGTGGGAAAGATTGGGGCTTTTTTGGACTGGGGACTGGAAAAGGATCTGTTCCTGCCGTTCCGGGAGCAGACCAAACCCGTGGAGGAAGGGGAAGAGTGCCTGGTGGCGCTGTACATTGATAAAAGCAACCGGCTGTGTGCCACGATGAAGCTGTATCCGTATCTGAAAACGGACGGGGAGTTCCAAGTGGATGACCGGATCATGGGGCGGGTGTATGAAATCAGCAGAAATTTCGGTGCTTTCGTGGCCGTGGACGATATTTATTCCGGTCTGATTCCCATGAAGGAATTGTATGGGAAGGTGGAAGTAGGAGATATGGTGGCGGCCAGAATTACCGCGGTGAAAGAGGACGGCAAGCTGGATCTGAGCATCAGGGAAAAGGCATATCTGCAGATGGAAAAAGATGCCGGAGTGGTATTGGACATTATACGGAGTTACGACGGTGTACTGCCCTTTAATGATAAGGCATCGCCGGAGACAATTAAAAGAGAAATGCAGATGAGCAAGAATGAATTTAAGCGTGCGGTAGGGCATTTGCTGAAAGAAAACCGAATTATCATCGGGGAGAAAAGTATCCGCCTGAAATAAAATTCTTGCAATTTCCGGAAGATGTCAGTATAATCATGGTGTGATTTTTCAGAGACATAGGTATCGGAAAATTTTGAGGATTTTCTGAGAGAATGGGAAATCCGGAATTGGCAATCGGAAAGGAGATCGGAATGAAAGTACAGAATATCAGGGATATTGACAAATTCTTTAAGGTAGTGGACAGCTGTGGAGGGAAAGTGGAATTAGTGACAGGCGAAGGTGACAGGCTGAACCTGAAATCCAAGCTTGCACAGTATGTTTCTTTGGCGAATATTTTTTCGGACGGAACTATTGAGGAATTGGAAATCATTGCATATGAGCCGGAGGATATTACAAAGTTAGTCAACTTTATGATGGAGAGTTAAGAATACAGATGAACAGTAAAAAGGTAAATTGGATTTTTTTGTCAGTTATACTGATGCATTTTGCGGTGGTGGCCGCCATTTCCCTGTTGGGGCAGTTTTTTACATGGACGTTGGATATTGTGCCGAATTTTATTTTAAGTCAGGGCATTATACTGATTCCGGCTCTTTTGGGAGTTTATGTCTCCAAAGAGAATTTATTTCAATTGGCAGGCTTCCGGAAGATTAAAGTATCTACTGTCTTTAAGATTTTCCTTTTTACTTTTCTTTCCATGCCGCTTACGGCTTTGATCAATATGATTTCCATGCTGTTTGTGGACAATACTGTTGCAGCAATCAGTGGGGATGTGCTGGAAGCACCGTTCCTTGTTATGCTGTTTATTATCGGTATTTTCGGTCCCTTCAGTGAGGAACTGGTATTTAGGGGCATTGTGTATCAGGGGTACAGAAGATCGGGCACGGCTTTTGCGGCAATGCTTCTTTCCGCGCTGCTGTTTGCGCTTATGCATATGAATTTTAATCAGGCGGCATATGCTTTAGTGATAGGAGTGATGGTAGTTCTGCTGGTGGAGGCCACAGGGAGCCTGTGGAGTTCCATGATTTTTCATATGGTTTTTAATTCCCAGCAAGTATGCCTGATGTATCTGTCGGATTCTCTGACGGGCGGGAGCGGACTGGAGGAAGCGGAAGAGATGCTTACTCAGAATACATTGTTGTTCATGATCAGCGGCTCGCTGATTTTTGCGGCGGCGGCGACTGCATTGGCGGCCTGTGTCCTTGTATGGATTGCAAAGGGGGAAAAACGTGAAAATGCTTTGCGTGCCGTTTTTGCGGAGCGGAAAAGGGGAAAGCTGATAGTGCGGCAAGAGACAGGCAGAGGAACGGAACAGGCAGACATAATAAAAGAAAGTGCAAACAGGCCTGAAAAAATGGTTACGGTCCCTCTTCTTATAGGAATCGTGCTTGCACTTTCTTATATGGTTTTAGAAACTATTCTGATGCGTCTGGTTGCCTTATGACAAGGCAGCTTTCCGGTACTTAGACAGATATATCCAAGTTGCCGCCTACGGCAGGGTTTACGGAAAGTTCCATAGATGACCTCATCATATCTACCATCTGCGCGCCGCTGGATTCCATGGTATCCAGTGATTTGGACAGAAGCGCAATGCCCACATTGTTCATGGTCTGTGTCTGGGCAAGAGACATTGATAATTCAGGAATATTCATAACAGCTACCTCCATTTTTCTTCCTTTTGTTGCAAGTATATCATATTTTTGGTATAATTGGCAAGTCGGTTAAGCAACTATATAATATGCGTCGCTGAGTGCCGGCATCATTTCAATTTGCCGGTATGGTTTTCCGTGCCATAGAAACAAATGGTGATATTATGCCGTCGGAAACGATTTAAGACACTCTGTATGGATGTGATTATAAATAGATAGTAAATGGATTGGGACAGATATGCAGAAAATAAACATTTTGGGAATCGGCCTTACGGACTATTCGCTGAAAGAATCTTTGGGAATAGTGGACAGGTATGTGAAATATGGGGGGCTGAATACCATTTTATATGTTACGACACCCATGCTTATTTTGGCCGGGAAGGATGAGGAAGAGAAAAATTGCATAGAGGATATGGATCTGACCTTATGCGGGGATGCGGATATACTTCGTGTGGCGAAAATTGCTTCGGCGGGAAGGATTTACGAGGTAGAACAGCGGGTTTTTCTGAAAGAGTTTCTGCGGCGGTTGGTACGGGGGGGAAAAAAGGTGTATCTGCTGGATGATTCGGAAGAGGATCTGCAGCTGCTGCGAGGGCAGCTTGAGACGTACCAGAAGGGGATTATCGTGGGCGGAAGCGATGTGCTGACGGAAAATGGAAGGGATATGGACGAAATCATAAACAGAATAAACGATGTTGCGCCTACGGCGATTATATCGCGTATGGCACATGGTAAGCAGGAAAGGTGCATGGTGCGTTCTAAGGAATTGATAAATGCGGAGGTGTGGCTCGGCATCTCCAAGGATATGGCATTGGGAGCGGGGAAGGAGTCTTTGCGCAGGAAGTTTGTGGGGCAGATTTACCGGATTATGTTTCATAGGCGCATCAATCATTTCAAGGATGGAAACGAAGAGTAGGCAGATTTGGGATGGCAGGCATTTCAAGTCTGTTTATTTTGTAGCGGAATGCTTCGGAAAGGAAGGATGAAAATAATTTGAAAAGATTTGAAATTTAAATTTTCCGGGAATACATAAAAAATAAACAAATATATATACAATTAGTATGGATTTTTTTGTGATTTTGAATTAAAATGAAAAAAGAGTTAAGAAAATGGGAATTTTACCAGCATACGATATTGTATATTTATTACTATCCCGCATATGATTTTTTGTTAAAAAATTACGATATTAGATACGGGACTTATGGGGTGATGTCAGATCGTCAGGTGCTGGTATGACAGCAATGTATTTGACACGGCGGATAGGAGGAGAGGGGATATGATTTCAAATCAGATATTGCAGAACACAATTGACGGCCTAAAGGCGATTGCGCGTGTAGAGTTATGTGTCATGGACACAGACGGAAAAGAAGTGGCTTCCACAACTTCCGATTTGGAGGGCTGCGCAGGGGCTGCGGTTGAGTTTGCGACTTCTCCGGCGGATTCTCAGGAAATACAGGGGTACCGCTATTTTAAGATATTTGATGAACAGCAGCTGGAGTATATTCTCATTGCAGGAGGTTCCGGCGAGGATGTATATATTATGGGAAGGATGGTGGCATTCCAGATACAGAGCCTGCTAGTGGCATATAAGGAACGTTTTGACAAGGATAATTTTATTAAGAACCTTCTGCTGGACAATCTGCTGCTGGTAGATATTTACAGCAGGGCAAAAAAGCTGCATATATTGACGGACGTGAAGCGTGTGGCTATTATTATTGAAACCGAAAACAGCAAGGACAGCAATGTGCTGGAACTGATGCGTACATATTTTGGAAGCAATAACAAAGATTTCATTACCGCAGTGGACGAAAATAATGTTATAGTAGTAAAGGACTTATCGGAAGGGGATGCAGGGAGGGAAATCGAAAAAGCCGCAAAGAACGCGGGGAGTTATCTGCGCAAGGAAGGGATACGCGGAATACGCATAGCCTACGGGACGATTGTGGGAGAAATTAAGGAGGTCAGCCGTTCTTATAAAGAAGCAAAGATGGCATTGGATGTGGGGAAGATTTTCTTTGATGAGAGGGATATTGTGGCATACAGTGAGCTGGGGATCGGACGGCTGATTTACCAGCTGCCGATACCTTTATGCAAAATGTTCATTAAGGAAATTTTCGGGGGAAAGAGCCCGGATGATTTTGACGAGGAGACGCTGACGACTATAAATAAGTTTTTTGAAAACAGCCTGAATGTATCCGAGACATCAAGGCAGTTGTTTATCCATAGGAATACTTTGGTTTACAGACTGGATAAGTTACAGAAGAGCACGGGGTTGGATTTACGCATTTTTGAGGATGCCATTACATTTAAGATTGCCCTGATGGTAGTAAAATATATGAAATACATGGAAACTATTGAATTTTAGTAATTTAGGCGGGTGAAATACATTGATAGAAAAGGAAAAGAAGAGACGGAGAGGAAAGAAGACGGTTGATTTAGGCAATGAGATCATTACACTGGAAAATGTGAGCAAGGCATATGCCACAGGCGCTCCGGCATTGAACGGCGTTAATTTACATATTAACAGAGGGGAGTTTGTCTTCATAGTGGGAGACAGCGGTTCGGGGAAATCAACTCTGATTAAGCTTCTGCTGCGGGAACTTACCCCGACTTCCGGATATATAAATGTTATGGGATATGACCTAGTGAAAATAAGGCATAGGAAAATCCCGAAGTTCCGCAGGAACTTGGGGATTGTGTTTCAGGATTTCCGGCTGCTGAAAGACAGGAATGTTTATGAGAATGTGGCATTTGCCCAAAGAATCATACAGGTGTCAAACAAGGAAATTAAAAGGAACGTTCCGAGCATTCTTTCCACGGTGGGGCTTGCCGGAAAATATAAGGCAAAGCCCAGACAGCTCTCCGGAGGGGAGCAGCAGAGAGTGGCATTGGCCAGGGCTTTGATCAACAAGCCTACTATATTGCTGGCGGATGAGCCTACCGGTAATCTGGACCCGAAGAATTCTTGGGAAATCATGAAATTGCTGGAGCAGATTAATGAGAACGGCACTACCGTACTTGTTGTCACTCATAACAGGGAGATCGTGAACTCTATGCAGAAGCGGGTGGTCACGATGAAGAAGGGCATCATTGTGAGCGATGAGGAAAAAGGAGGCTATATCGATGAGGATTAGTACATTTTTTTATACGATAGGGCAGGGCTTCCGCAACATTATCAGGAATAAATGGTTTTCTCTGGCATCCATAGCCACAATCGGCGCATGCCTGTTTTTGTTTGGTTTATTCTATGCAATTTTATCTAACTTTGAGCATATGGTAAAAACAGCGGAAGAAGGGATATCCGTAACCGTTTTTTTCCAAGAAGGGACCAGTGATACAAGGATTGCGGAAATCGGTGAGATGATATGGAAAAGGGTGGAAGTATCCGATGTGCAGTTTGTGTCGGCGGAGGAAGCATGGGCCAGCTTTAAGGACGATTATCTTGGGGAATATTCGGACGGTTTCACGGAGAATCCGCTGGCGCCATCCGCTCATTATGTAATTTACCTGAGCGATGTGTCTCTGCAGCCTGCGCTAGTGACATATCTGGAATCCATTCCGGATATCAGAAGGATCAATAAATCCGAGATTACCGCCATGACCTTGAGCGGCATCAATGCATTGATTGCATATATATCCATGGGCATAATAGGAATATTGTTCGCGGTATCTATCTTCCTTATCAGCAATACGGTTACGATAGGAATATCTGTCCGAAAAGAAGAAATAAATATTATGAAGTATATCGGCGCTACGGATTTCTTTGTCAGGTCGCCTTTTGTCATTGAAGGGATATTGATTGGCGTAATCGGTTCGCTGATTCCCATGGGAATTATCTATGTCATATATAATCAGGTCATTCTTTATGTAACGGAGCATTTTTCCATGCTGGTAAAGCTTTTGGATTTTCTCCCTGTGGAAACGATTTTTCAGGTATTGCTTCCGGTTTCGGTAGCTATGGGAGTCGGAATCGGTTTTCTGGGGAGCATTGTAACGGTAAGGAAGCATTTGAGAGTATAGAAAGGCATGGCTCATGAAGAAGTGGAGAAAGTATGTCGGCGGTATACTATGTGTTTCCCTGACGGTGTGTTTGGCCGGAGGAAGAGGCACATTCGGCGAGGTAAAGGCATCCGGGCTTACGAATGATCTGATTAAGGAAAAAGAGGCGGAAATCAGCGATGCAAAGAGTCTGAAGAAACAGCTGCAGGAAAATCTGACGGATGTGAAAAAAATAAAGGAGGAACTGGAGCAGTCAAAAGAAGATCTGAAGCAGTATGTAGTACAGCTGGACGGGGAACTGGCGACGATCCAGGAAAAAATTGCGGAACTGAAGGATAAGATTACAGAGAAGGAAGAAGAAATTATCCAGACGGAGGCAGAACTGGATATGGCCATTGCGGATCAGGAGAATCAATATGCAGCAATGAAAGAACGCATCCGGTTTATGTATGAAAGAGGGGATACGTTATATCTGGATCTGCTTTTTTCTTCCGAGAGTTTCGGGGATATGCTGAATAAGGCGGAATATATAAAAATGCTATCCGCCTATGACAGAAAGATGCTGGATGAATATGTGGCGACGCGGAAGCTGATTGAGTTATATATGGAGCAGTTGGAGGAAGACAAAGCATATCTGGAGGAGGCAAAGGCAGGGGTGGAGAGCGAGGAGGCTTCCCTGAATTCCCTTATTGATGAGAAGAAAAGGACAATTGAACAGGTAAGTGACGACATCGATAAGAAAGAAGCGGCTATTGCAGAGTATGAGGCGGATATTAAGGAACAGAACGATACCATTGCGATGCTGGAAAAAGTGGTTGCTGAGGAGAAGGCAAAGCTGGCCGAAGCAAACAGGATAAAGTATGACGGGGGTATATTCACGTTTCCGGCTCCTTCTTACACACGGATATCGGATGATTACGGCAATCGGATTCATCCTATTTTGGGCGTTTCCCAGTTCCATAACGGGGTGGACTTAGCGGCACCGGGAGGCTCGCCGATTTTGGCCGCCTATAACGGCAAGGTGGTGGCGGCCGATTACAGCGGCTCTATGGGAAATTACATTATGATAGACCATGGAGACGGATTATATACGATTTACATGCATGCATCGGCACTCTATGTATCCAAGGGAGCGACCGTGACGAAGGGGCAGAAGATAGCGGCGGTAGGTTCTACCGGACGTTCCACCGGGAATCATCTTCATTTCAGCGTCAGGCTGAACGGAAGTTATGTAAGCCCGTGGAATTATATAAGTAAATAGTGACCACATCAAATTTTTTGGGAGATGAAGAGAGTGGAATATAATTTGAATAATTACCCGAACGACTATCCGGACAATGCAAATAATCATACAGGTAAGCCGCCGAAAAAGGAAAGCGGAACCTTTACGGGAGGCTTTGTGACAGGCATCCTGCTGAGCCTGCTGGTGGCTTGCTTTGTATATACAGGCATTCGCTTTTATCAGATCAACAAGATGAGGGCGGAAAATGACACGGAACAGGCGGGGCAGACTGTGGATAGCTTAGTCAATGATATGACAATGAGCAAACTGCAGGTGATAGAAGAAACCATTGCCAAGTATTATTATGAAGAGGATGTAGACACCGGGATGCTGGCGGATGGTATGTATGAGGGTGTGATTGCTTCTCTGGGGGATCCATATTCCACTTATTATACGGAGGAAGATTTGGATGCACTGATGCAGCAGACAGAAGGCGTATACTACGGCATTGGGGCGTATGTAGGGATGGATGTCCAGACGGGGCTGGCGCATATCAGCGGCGTAATTGAGGATACGCCGGCACAGGCGGCAGGGCTTCGTGACGGGGATGTCATCTATATGGTAGACAATGAGCCGATGCAGGGGCTGGAACTTTCGGAAGTGGTGGCAAATATAAAAGGCTTGGAAGGGACGAAGGTACATCTTACCATATATAGGGAAGGCGAAAAGGATTATCTGGAATTTGACGTAGAGAGGAAGAAAATAGAAAGTCCTACGGTAAAGCACGAAATGTATGAAAACAGGATCGGATATATTCAGATTACGGAATTTGACGATGTGACAGTGGATCAGTTTTCGGAAGCGTTGGCGGTATTGCGGGGACAGGGGATGAAAGGGCTGATTTTGGATCTGCGTGCAAATCCGGGCGGGAATCTGAGTGCTGTGGTGGAAATTGCCAGGCAATTGCTTCCCAAGGGGCTGATTGTGTATACGGAAGACAGGGACGGGAATCGCACGGAATATTCCTGTGACGGCACGAAGCAGTTTGATCAGCCGTTGGTCGTTTTGGTTAACGGATATTCCGCAAGTGCTTCCGAGATTCTGGCAGGCGCGATTAAAGATTACGGAATCGGGCAGCTGATCGGGACTACGACGTTCGGAAAGGGAATCGTGCAGCGTGTAATCTCACTGTCGGACGGCACGGCACTGAAACTGACAGTCAGTTCGTATTTCACTCCTAACGGGAATAATATTCATGGGATCGGCATTGAGCCGGATGAGATTTATGAATTTGACGGGGATCGCTATTATGATGACGGGTATGACAATCAGCTGGAACATGCCAAGGAGGTAATGGCCGGAAAGATAGCCGGGCAATAAGCTTTCTGCCCGCGTTCCATAGACAACTGATATGCAGCAAAAGGCAGAAAAACGGCAATGTTAAGCCGCAGCCCGCATCAGGAACAATGTTTTTATTCGGACACGCTTTCGCTCT
>CAJUIM010000128.1 GCA_910586275.1 uncultured Lachnospiraceae bacterium
AAGCGCAGCGATGCGCGGAGTTGACGGGCACTAATAGGTCGAGGGCTTATCCAGGAAGGCAGGGTGTCCATGGTTGTGGTGGTGTTCGGTTTTGAGGGCGTGTCCTTATAATATGAAAAAAGCTATCATTTATGGTAGCTTTTTTGTTGCATTTATATTATAATTAAAGTATGGGTAGCGAATTGTTGAATAATATAAAAAATTTGTATTAATTTTTATAAATATGTGCTATAATAGATTTAACTTGCTACGCTGGTAGGTAATAATAATAAATGTGTGAGGTGGACGAAAATGGATACAAATATTCTGCTTGAGAATGGTACGAATGAGTTAGAAGTATTGGAATTTTTATTGGAAGGACAGCATTACGGAATTAATGTAGCTAAGATTAGAGAAATTATTACTTATCAGAATGTTACTCCCGTACCAAATGCCCATCCTAGTATAGAAGGTATTTTCATGCCAAGGGATACAATGATTACGGCAATCAATTTAAGGAACTGCCTTCAGATGAGGGATTATGAAGAGAAAGAGAAGGCAACTTCTTTATTTATCATAACTAATTTCAATCAATTGGATATTGCATTTCATGTGGATGCCGTATTAGGCATACATAGAGTTTCATGGAATCAGATTATTAAACCTGGTTCTACTGTTTCTACAAGTGAGGACGGAATTTCCACAGGTATTATAAAAATCGACGGAGAACTTATTATTATTTTGGATTTTGAGAAGATTGTGACAGATATCAACCCGGAGACTGGTCTGAAGGTTTCTGAGATTGAGGAACTGGGACATAGGGCACCAAGGGATTTGGCTATTTTAATTGCAGAGGATTCCCCGTTATTGAATAAATTAATTGTAGATTCTTTAAAGCAGGCAGGATACACAAATTTAATTCATACGGAGAACGGACAGCAGGCGTATGATGTAATAACACAGTGTAAGGAGGACGGTACTTTAAAGAGGCATGTGCAGTGTGTCATTACTGATATAGAGATGCCAGTGATGGATGGGCATCGTCTGACGAAGCTGATTAAAGAGGATGATGATACGAAAGATATTCCGGTAGTTATTTTCTCGTCCTTGGTGAATGAAGAAATGAAGCGTAAAGGGGCGGCTTTAGGAGCCGATGCACAGTTGTCAAAACCTGAAATTGGTAACTTAGTTCATATTATTGACGGACTGTTCGAGTAAGAAGTATAAAAGATAAAAAAGCCGGGAATATTTCCCGGCTTTTTATATAAGAAATAGGTTATATGAAAATTTTATAAAATAAGGATTAGGCTGAAGACGGATGATATGAGAAATAATATAAACGATAATAAATCTGAAAATAAAATAAATATAGAGGAAAAAATCCTTGAAAATAAGAAGAACTATGAAAATAATAATATCCCTGAAAAGGTGAAGAATTCTGAAGATGTAAAGAATTCTGAAAAGGTGAAGAATTCTGAAAATGCTAAGAATTCCGAAAATGTAAGGAATTCTAAAAATAATAAAAAATCTGAAAATACTAAGAATTCTGAAAATACTAAGAATTCTGCAAATGAAAAGAGTGGCATGGTAAAAGATAACTTAGGAAATATTGTCTTAGAGAAAATAAGGGATTCGGAATGTGTATTAGTAGGAATCGGGGAAGAATTTGGCGAAAGCATAGGAACGTGGGAAGAGAGCAGTGAGTATTCTGTTTTTAAGGAAAGAGTAAGCAGTGAAACAGAGCAGCAGTGGATGCAGCCGTTTGCGGAAGAGTTATATGTCAGGGGCTGTAAGGGAAATAGGGTAAGGAGAGCTTATAAAATATTAGAAGAATTGTTGGACGGGAAAAATTATTTTATTGTTTCGGTCCGCACGGATGATTATATATATGATACAGCTTTAAAACAGGAGAATATAGTGACTCCGTGTGGCGGATATCGTTATTTGCAATGTCCGCAGGGGTGTAATCATATCGTCTGCCGCAGAGAAGAGCAACTGTTGGAGAGGATTTCCGGATTTCTGAGCGGAAAGGGTTGTCTTGAGGATATAAAAGCTCCGGTGTGTCCGGTGTGCGGGAAAATAATGGTATATAATAATATAAAAGTTCAGAATTATGTGGAAGAAGGTTATTTGGAATTATGGAACCGCTATAAAAAATGGCTGCAGGGAACGGTAAATAGGAAACTATGCGTGCTGGAACTGGGAGTAGGGATGAAATACCCAAGTGTAATCCGGTGGCCCTTTGAGAAGATTGTCTTTTTCAATCAGAAGTCGTCTTTTTTCCGGGTACATAGTAAATTATACCAATTGACGGAGGAAATTAGCGAGAGAGGATATAAGATAAAAGAAAAACCGATAGATTTTCTTATAAATAGGTTTGTGTAACGGGCATATATATGGTAAACTAAAAGGGTTGACAGTATTTATCAAATATATATAGAATGTGAGGGTATTTCATGAGTTCAGATGAAGAATATTTGGATGATTTACTTAAATCTATAGTAGAGGATGAAGGGGAGTCTGAAGATTCGGCATCAGGCGAGAGCCTGATGGGAGCGGAAAGTTCTTCTATGGATGATTTAGACTTTGCAATAGAAGATACGGAAAGTTTGACAGATTTTGCTTTGGACAGTGCGGCAATGGAAGCTTCCGGAGAGGGAGAAGAACTGGCTGCAGAGTCAGGGGATGAGGAACTGTTTTCTGATTTTGCGATAGAAGATCTTGCAATGGAAGATGAACCGCAGGCAGATTTTGCAATGAAAGAAGCCGGTGGAGAGGAAGAGGCTTTCTCCGATTTAGCCATGGAAGGTTCTGGCGGAGGGGAAGAGGCTTTCTCCGACTTGGCCATGGAAGGTTTCAGCGGAGAGGAAGAGGCTTCGACCGGCTTAGCCATGGAAAACTTCGGTGAAGAGGCAGGAACTTTGGCCGATTCAGCCATGGAAGGTTTTGACGAAGGGGGAGCGGCTTCCTTCGATTCAGCCATGGAAGGTTCCGGCGAAGGAGGAGCGGCTTCCTCCGATTCAGCTATGGAAGGTTTCGATGAAGGGGAAGCGGCCTCCTCCGATTCTGCTCTGGAAGGATTTGGCGATGAGGGAGAAATTCCGGCCGATTTTGCGATAGAAGATACGGGTGATGAGACGGCCGATTTTGCCATAGAGGATTTTGGCGTGGAGGAACCGCCTGCTGACTTTGGGATGGAGGACATGGGAGAATTGTTGGCAGACGGTGGTATGGAGGAAGAAGATACGGCCGATTTTGCCATAGAGGATTTTGAAGTTCTGGAACCGGAAGAAAATGGACTGGAAAGCGGAGAACAGGAAGAAGAACCTTTGATATCGGATGAAGACGTAGATGCCATGTTTGCCGCAGCCAGTGAAGCGGCTGCGGAAGAAGAGCCGATGATTGAAATCAATTCAGAAGAGGATATGCTGGCATTGCTGGACAGCATGTCAAATGAAATTGAGGCAGAACAGGCAGCTGCGGAGGCAGAGAAAAAGAATGCCGTGCCGGAAGAAAAAGAAGAAGAGGAAGAAAAAGGAAAGAAGAAAAAGAAAAAGCGTTTCGGTAAAAAGAAAGGGGAGCAGGAGAAGAGTGAGGATGAACCCTTAAGCGAAGAAGGGGAAGAACCTGAGAAGAAGCCGAATATTTTCACGAAACTGATTTCTTTCCTAACGGAAACGGACGAAGACGATGAAGAGGAAATGAAAGAAGGGCTGGAACCTTCGGATGAAAATAAGAGTATTCTGGAGGAACTGGATAAGGAAGATAAGAAAAAGAAAAAAAAGAAAGGCAAAAAGGGAAAAGGCGGAGCAGAAGGGGAAGAAGAAGGAGACGGAGAAGAGAAGGGGAATAAGAAAGAAAAAAAGAAAAAGGAAAAGAAAGAGAAGAAAGAGAAAAAAGAGAAAGCTGCTGCGGATACGTTAGATGCAGTGCCGGAGCGGCCTTCCAAAAAGGTATCTAAGAAGAGTGTGGCCGTCATAGTAGGGCTGTGTGTCACGCTTTTGGCAATGGTCATAGTATTTTGCAGCATAGTTCCTATGTTCTTCGAAAAAAAAGGAGCAAGGGAAGCGTATTATCAGGCAGACTATAAGAGATCTTATGATTTGCTTTACGGTAAAAAACTGGATGAGAGCGATACGATTATTTATAATCAGTCTAAGACCATAGTGGGGATGAACCGTAAGCTGGAGGCATATCACAATTACTTGGCTATCGGGGAAGAAGTGCGTGCGTTGGATGCTTTGATGGCCGGCGTACAGAAATATCCGGATATTATGCTGGATGCCGAACAGTACCATGTGACGCAGGAAGTGGATGCAGTCTATGAAACAATATTGAACATCCTGAATGATAAATATGGACTGACGGAAGAAGAAGCAAAGAATATCATTGCCTATGATGATGTGACTTACACGAGAAGATTGGAATCCATAGTGAACGGAACACCTTTTGAAGATCCTAACCAGGTAATCCAGACATCGCCGGATGTCCTTTCCGAAGAGCAGGATTTCTATGAGGCAACGCCGGACGGTGCATTGGCAGGAAATGCGGATAGCAGTGACAGTACAGCAGCAGAGGAACCGGCTGCGCCCGCAACGGAAGAGGCGGCGGAAGAACTTCCGGCAGAATCACAGGAGCAGACACAGGCGGCCGAAACATTGGGAACCGGGGGAGTTTTGGGAGAAGATGCAGGTTCTGACAGTGTTTACATACCGGAGGAACCGGCTGCGGCAGAGGCGGCAGGTCAGGGGACGGCAGAAACTCCTTCCACGGGCGGACAGGGAACGATGATTCAAGGGGTACGCCAGCCAATTGATGTACAAATACACGGACAGTGATGTCTGTCAGACAGGCGGTGGCAAATGACGGCAATTATTGATTATGATGCAGGCAATATAAGGAGTGTGGAGAAAGCGCTCCGGTTTCTGGGAGAAGAGACTTGTCTTACAAGGGACAGGGAGAAGATCCTTACGGCGGATCGTGTCATTCTGCCGGGAGTTGGCGCTTTCGGGGACGCAATGGAGAAGATAAAGAAGTTTGCCTTGGAGGAAGTGATTCATGAGGCAGTAGAGGAAGGCCTTCCCTTTCTCGGCATCTGTTTAGGCCTGCAGCTTTTATTTGAGCGGAGCGAGGAATGCTCTGCCGCTGCAGGACTGGGAATTCTAAAAGGTGAGATATTGAGGCTTCCTGAAAAAGAAGGGCTGAAGATACCGCAGATTGGGTGGAATTCGCTGAAATATCCCAATGCAGGCAGACTGTTTCAAGGCATACCGGAGGATTCGTATGTATATTTTGTCCATTCTTATTATCTGAGGGCAGAGGATGAAAGCATTGTGACTGCAACGGCAGACTATAGTACGGAAATCCATGCTTCAGTAGAAAAAGGAAATGTGTTTGCCTGCCAGTTTCACCCGGAAAAAAGTTCCAAGACAGGACTGGCCTTGCTGAACAATTTTGTAGGGATTACAAAGGGGGGAAAGTAGATGCATACGAAGAGGATTATCCCATGCCTGGATGTACATAATGCCAGAGTGGTGAAAGGTGTTAACTTCGTGAACTTGCAGGATGCCGGGGATCCGGTAGAAATCGCGGAGGCATATGACAAGGCAGGGGCAGACGAACTGGTATTTTTGGACATAACCGCCTCTTCGGATGCCAGAGCCACGGTGGCGGAAATGGTGCGCCGGGTGGCGGAGAGAGTATTTATCCCTTTTACGGTCGGTGGGGGAATAAGGACGGTGGAGGATTTTCGGGATATTCTGAGGGAAGGGGCAGATAAAGTTTCCGTCAATTCTTCGGCAATTAACCGCCCGGAACTGATCAGCGAGGCAGCAGACAAGTTCGGCAGCCAATGTGTGGTGGTGGCGATTGATGCGAAACGCAGGGAAGACGGCAGCGGCTGGAATATATATAAAAACGGCGGCAGGATTGATGTGGGAATTGATGCCGTAGAATGGGCCATGAAAGCAGATCGGCTGGGAGCCGGTGAAATTCTGCTCACCAGCATGGATTGTGACGGTACCAAGGGGGGATATGATATCGAACTGACGCGTACAGTGGCGGAGAATGTGTCGATACCGGTCATTGCGTCCGGAGGTGCAGGAAAGAACAGGGACTTTTACGATGCACTGACAATGGGAATGGCGGATGCGGCATTGGCAGCGTCTCTGTTCCATTATAAGGAACTGGAGATATGCGATGTGAAGGAGTATTTGGAAGCGCATGGCGTAGCGGTGAGACGATAAGAGAAGGAGAACCTATATTATGGCTATGATACAGAACGATTGGCTGGATTCCCTGAAACCGGAGTTTTCCCAGCCGTATTATAAACAATTATTTCAATTTGTACAGGAAGAATATGGAAAAGCCGTGGTTTATCCGCCGGCGGATGATATTTTCAACGCTTTTCATTTTACCCCTTTAAGTAAAGTAAAAGTACTTTTGCTGGGACAGGATCCGTATCATAATGTGCATCAGGCACATGGCCTGAGTTTTTCCGTGCCTCAGGATCAGAAGGATATACCGCCGTCTCTGAAGAATATCTATCAGGAACTGCATGATGATTTGGGCTGCGACATACCGAATAACGGTTATCTGAAGAAGTGGGCAGACCAAGGGGTTCTGCTGCTCAATACAGTGCTTACGGTAAGGGCACATCAGGCGAATTCCCATCAAGGCAAAGGATGGGAGAAATTTACGGATGCCGTCATAGAGGCAGTGAATGCACAGGACCGTCCTATCGTATATCTGCTGTGGGGCAAACCGGCACAGAGCAAAGCCGCGATGCTGACGAATCCGAAGCATTTAATACTGAAAGCACCCCATCCCAGTCCGCTTTCGGCATATCGGGGATTTTTCGGATGCAGACATTTCAGCAAAGCCAATGAATTTCTGGAGCAGAACGGCGTAAAAGGAATTGATTGGCAAATCGAGAATTTTTAAGGAAAACATTATGCAATCCAATCCACAGCATCTGCGGGACTGCTCTGCGCTGAGGCATAGGGGACGTTTTTTTGCGAGGCTTGCGGGACCGGAAAGAGGCTGCGGTAGCATTGCTACATCAAAAATGAAATATTTCTAACTGTTTTCCCTGCCGGATTTGACGCTACGGCGGCTAAATTCCCTTCGGTCAGACAACGCCGCCTAAAACGGCATCAAATCCGGCAGGGAAAGCAGTAAGAAATATTATCATTTTTTCTGAAGCAATGCTACCGCAGCCTCTTTCCGTTCCCGCAAGCCTCCGCAAAAAAACGTCCTCTATGCCCCAGCGCAGAGCAGTCTCGCAGATGCGTCCGCCTGCCACTGATGCCCAATTTACTCGATGTCATTCACTTAAGCCTCAGCCCGCATCAGGAACGATGTTTTTCACTCGGACCTTCGAAAAACGCCGGCACTTAGGCACTGTATTTTAGTGCCTTAGTACCGCTGCGTTTGCCGCAGAGCGAAAGCGTGTCCGAATAAAAACATCGTTCCTGATGGGGGCTGCGGCTTAAGTTAATGAAATTGCCAATTTACTAGGTGTTCCGGCTACCTTTCACAAAAATCTTTCATATGGTATTTATAGAACATATACAGTTTATTTACTCCTGCGTTTCTCGAACGTGAGAATGAAAAATGTATTGACAAATCATACAATCGGAATTATAGTAGTTCTGTAAAGGAATACTATTGATCGGGAGAATACATAAGGGAGCGGAAAGTTGGAAGAAACGGATATATTGGAAAAACTGACGGCATTTGGAATGACCAGGCAGGAGGCCTCCATATATGTATGCCTTTACCGGGGAGGGGAACTGACAGGCTATGAAGCGGCAAAGCAGACAGGAATTTCCCGCTCGAATGTATATGGAGGGCTGTCAGCCCTGGTGAATATCGGGGCCGCCTACCGGATAGAGGGAAGTCCCGGCAGATATGTGGCTGTTGCGGTAGAAGAATTCTGCGGGAATAAAATAAAAGCTTTGGAAAAAGAAAAGGAATGGCTGGCAGAAAATATGCCGGCAATGGCAGAAACTTCGGACGGCTACATAACCATTGAGGGTCCGGTAAACATTAGGAATAAAATTGCGGCTATGCTGGAGGGGGCCGGGCAGAGGATTTATCTGTCAGCACCGGAATTCTTTATAGAGCAAATCAAGGGAGATTTGGAAGCCGCTGCGCGGCGTCGGATTAAGCTGGTTCTGATTACCGACCGGGATGCAGGGATAGAAAATGCCATACAATATCTGACGGACAGGAAAGAGAATCAAATCCGCCTGATTATAGATTCCGTCTATGTCCTGACAGGGGACATTGACGGGGCAAGAACCGATACTTGCCTATATTCCGGACAGAAAAACTTTGTGAATGTTTTTAAGGAAGCATTGAGGAATGAGATTAAATTAATAGAACTGACAAAAGGAGAAAGAACCGATGAGTGACGATAAGAAAGCATTTGTGACAAAAGAAATGGCAGAGGAGATTGCCAAGACATATCCGACTCCGTTTTATATCTATGACGAGAGGGGAATCCGTGAAAATGCACAGGCAGTAAAAGATGCTTTCGCATGGAACAAAGGGTTTAAGGAGTACTTTGCCGTAAAAGCAACGCCTAATCCATATCTGATTAAAATATTGCAGGAATATGGATTCGGATGCGATTGTTCTTCCATGACGGAATTAATGTTAAGCAAGGCAATCGGAATGGAGGGCGGGGATATTATGTTTTCCTCCAATGATACGCCGGCGGAAGAATATGCTTATGCGGCGAAACTTGGGGCAATTATAAATTTAGATGATATTACGCATATAGATTTTCTGGAGAAAATCTTGGGAAAACTGCCGGAAACGATGAGCTGCCGTTATAATCCGGGCGGGGTGTTCCGTATGAGCAACGGGATCATGGATAACCCGGGGGATGCCAAATACGGTTTCACTACGGAGCAGATGTTTGAAGGATTCCGCATGCTGAAAGAAAAAGGAGTGAAGAATTTCGGCATCCATGCTTTTCTTGCCAGCAATACAGTGACCAATGAGTATTACCCACTGTTGGCAAAGCAGTTGTTTGAGGTGGCAGTCCGGCTGAAGGAGGAAACCGGGGCAGACATTCGGTTTATTAATCTGTCGGGAGGCGTGGGGATCCCCTATGAGCCGGGACAGCAGGGGAATGACATCCGTAAAATCGGGGAAGGGGTACGCAAAGTGTATGAGGAGACTTTGGTGCCTGCCGGAATGGGAGATGTAGCAATTTATACGGAAATGGGACGCTTTATGATGGGACCTTACGGGGAACTGGTGACTAAGGTAATCCATAAGAAACATACTTATAAAGAGTATATCGGTGTGGATGCCTGTGCGGTGAATCTGATGCGTCCGGCTATGTATGGGGCATATCATCACATTACGGTTTTGGGGAAGGAACAGGAACCTTGCATAAATAAATATGATGTGACAGGTTCTCTGTGCGAGAATAATGATAAGTTTGCGGTAGACCGGATGCTGCCCGAAATCAGCATAGGGGACTATATTGCCATTCATGATACGGGTGCCCATGGGTTTGCCATGGGGTATAATTATAACGGAAAACTGAAGTCGGCGGAACTGCTTCTGAAAGAGGACGGAAGCGTGAAAATGATTCGCCGGGCAGAGACTCCCGCAGATTATTTTGCTACATTTGACGGAATGGACATTTATAAAGATTTATTGGCCTAATTCTGCGTGATTGATCCGGTTTTTGTCGAACGATGTATGAGAACGTGTCTAAGTCAAGCTGCGCTTTGTGCGGAGGGGATGCCGGATTGCATTTAAGAAGGCGGACGCCCGTGCGCGAGTTTTTTTAGTGGCCGGCAGCAGCAAAACTGCCTG
>CAJUIM010000129.1 GCA_910586275.1 uncultured Lachnospiraceae bacterium
GCTTCTGCCTGCCGTTCCGCTTCTGCCTGCCTTTCCGCTTCTGCCTGCCGTTCCGTTTCTGCCTGCCATTCCGTTCCCATATGCAATTCCGCTCCTGCATATGCGCCGCCCCCTTGTAGGACAGTGCCGGCGGGCGCGGTATGCTACGCCGAAACTACTTTCTATTGGCCTCCACCTCTTCCTTTGACGGCATCACCCGCAATGCCCCTTTCCTCGTCGTCACAAGCGAGGCTGCGCAATTGGCAAACAACAGCATATCCCGCAGCCCCTCTTCCTCCAAGCTGTCTATATCATGTTCTAACAGATAATGGAGCACACAGCCGCAGAAAGTATCCCCGGCTCCTGTGGTTTCCACGGTATCCTCCCGCAAAAACGGCGCCGCTTCCGCCATTTTCCCTTTATAGTAAGCCCTGCTGCCCTCTTTTCCCATAGACACTAAGATCAGCGGAATATGATATCTCTCCCGAATCCAATCCACCCCTTCGGTATAGTCATCCTTCCCGGTCAGCCATTGTATTTCATTATCCGATATTTTCAATATATGGCAATGCCCCAAGCCATACAGCACCTGCTCCCTCGCCTCTTCCTGGCTTTTCCAAAGGGGGAAACGCAGATTAGGATCAAAGGAAATCAAGGCTCCTGACTCTTCCGCCGCCCGGATTGCCTTTTTCGTTGCCTTACGCACCCCCTCATGCGTCATGGACAGTGTGCCGAAATGGAAAATCCTGGAGTTTCGGATTAACTCCTCCGGGATCTCTTCCTCCGTCAGCATCATATCTGCCCCGGGATTCCGATAGAAAGAAAAATCCCTGTCCCCGTCGGGGAAAGTATGCACCATTGCCAGTGTTGTATGTATTTCCTTATCTCTGTACAGATAATCCGAGCAGATACCCACGCCGTCAATGGCCTCCTTCAGCTGCGTCCCAAAGAAATCATTCCCTACCTTGCCGATAAATGCCGTTTTATGCCCCAGCTTTGCCAGCATGGCAAGCACATTGCACGGCGCGCCTCCGGGATTTGCCTCAAACAGCGGGTTTCCCTGCCCGCTGACACCGTTTTCCGTAAAGTCAATCAAAAGTTCCCCCAGCGCAGTCACATCAAATTTATCCATTTTCTTTCTCCTTTCCGGTTTCCGCTTATTTTCGGCCCATCGCCCAAACACGCTCCCGTACATCGTTTGACAAATAACCGGATCAATCACGCAGAATGCTTTTCTGAGTGTGCAGGTCAAAAAACGTAGGCGCAGCGGGTTACGCTGAGGATTTTGACCTGTGCAATCGGGAAAACAGGCAAGTGATTGGTGTAGTTATTTGCGCAGCGATGTACTAGGCACAACTAAGTTCCCCTTCCTGCTTCCGGCCGAATTTAAGCTTCCCTAATTTCATATTTTACCACATCCATTGACACTATTCCATCGGCAAAAAAAGAAATTCCGTCCGCCTGCAAATCCGTATATATAGTTGCGGACAGCACCTGTTCCCCGTCATTCACGAAGATCTCCGCACTGTAACGGTCCAATATAATTCTCAGCTTAATCTCTCCGCCCCTGTCCCTCACCAAGCAGCGGCGCTGATGAATGATAGCCCTTCTGGAACCCGAGAATTTTCGGTCCACCTTTACAATGGACTCATAAGGGCGGAAGCTTACGGATGTCCTGTATATATCATCTTGGGCAAAACGCACGGCAAACTTACGGAAAATATTTTCCCTGTCCCCCGGGCGCACCGTCAGTTCCATGTCCGTTTTCCGTCCCCTTACGCCTTCCAGCCTTATCACATCCGTAAAAGTTACATTCTTATGCCTTACCTCTTCTGTGTGCAATTGCTCCAGTTCCCGGACAGGCTTCTGCATCAGCCGCCCTCCCTCCAAAGACAGTTCTCTGGGCAGGCTCATCTGCCCGAACCAAGGCTGTTCCGGCGAATGCAGATTACAAGTGTCCCAGTTCTGCATCCAGCCAATCATAATCCGCCTTCCGTCCGGTGCCTGGACTGTCTGGGGCGCATAAAAGTCAATGCCATAATCCACCGCCTGGTTCCGCTCTTCCGCAAAGCTGTCCGTCTCCTCTTCGTAATTCCCTATCAGGCAAAGCGTCCCGTTCCCGTTATGGTATTCAAACCCTTGAGGAAACATATCCTGAGGACTGACCAACAATACCCCTTTTCCGTCCAGAACGAAAAAATCCGGGCATTCCCACATTTTCCCGAAACGGCCTTTATTTTCCGCCAATATCTTCTCATAGTTCCAATGCAGTCCGTCCTGACTGCTGTAAAGAAGTATCCGCCCGTCTTTATCCTCCGTGCAGTTTCCTGTCACACAACGGAAAGAACCGTCCTCCTTCCTCCATATTTTCGGGTCACGGAAATCAAACCTGCTCCCGCCTTCCGGCAGGCTTTTTTCATCCAGTACCGGATTCCCCGGATACTTCTCGTAATCCATCCCGTCGCCCACTGCAGCGCATTGTGTCTGCACTTCCCGTATGCTCCCGTCCGCCTGCGTCTCTTTTGCCACTCCGGTATACAGCAGCAAATGCCTGCCGTCCGGCAGCGCTGCCGCACTGCCGGAAAAGCATCCGTCCCTGTCATACTCCCTGTCGGGAGCCAAAGCTGCCGGCAGATATTCCCAATGCAGCAGATCCGAACTCACCGCATGCCCCCAATGCATCGGCCCCCAATGGGAATTATACGGATGATATTGGAAAAACAGATGGTAAGCCCCCTTATAATAGGAAAAACCGTTAGGGTCATTGATCCAGCCCACCCTTGCCGAAAGGTGAAAGCCCGGCCTTTCTTCCGAACCGATTCTTTTTTCCATGGTTTCCTCATATTTTCTCGCATCGCGTAAAATCTGGCTTGTCATAATCATCCTCCTGTCAGAATATAGAGTTCATCCCCCACTTCCGGCTTGCTTATTCTCCGCTTTCCATGCCGGCATAACGGTTATACGCGGCCTGATATACCTCTAAGAGTTTTTCCATCCCGCACTTTTTTGTCAGCACATGAATATAATTTTCCCATTCCTCATCCGTTGGCCCGCCGTTTTTCAGCCATAACCCTTCGTATTCCTTCACCGTACTTTCAAAATTTGTCCTATACCAGTCTATCGTATCCAATTCCCGCCCCGTATAGACACAGTCTACCGGATAAGTCACCGTACTGTCAACATACGGCATCCAGAAATCATACAGATCCGTCAGCCGCTGAACCGCCCTGTCTTCCATCTTAAAAGCCGTATTATAATAATCGCTGAGAATAAGCTTCGGGCCGTAAACCTCCTGCTCCCCCTTCAATTCCCCCGGACTCTTGCCATACTTCTGCCTGCTTTCTTCATCCGTAATGCTCATCCATACGCCGTTTTCATCCTGTTCGGTAAAATAGATACCGATGGGGCCGTACTGTAGCTGCATCACAATCTCCGGCTCATACCACCTGTCAAAAAATTTTAGCAGATTCGCGGGGCTTTTACATGCTTTTGTAATGCATAGATTTCCGCTGTTAATGCCTCCTCCGGTACGCACAGTCACATTGTGAGTGCCGTCAGGACCGTCCAAAACGGGAAGAAACACATAATCCTGCGCATAATCGCCCATTACCTCTTCAATATACCACCAAGTAGTTACGCCCACATATCCTTGGGAGCATTTGGAAATCAGCTGCGTATCCGACTGGCTGAACATCTCCAGATCCATCAGGCCTTCCGCAAACCATTCATGAAAATAGGAGATTGCCTCCCGATACGCTTCCGACACACATATGAATTCCACCGTCCCGTCCTCACGCAGCACCAAATCATTGCAGACATCATTGGGCCAGTTTGTAAAACCGAAACCCGCATAAAAAATATTCTGTCCCCAGCACCATTCGTCAAATCCCGTACTCATGGGAATCGTGCTTCCGGCCGCATTCCCGTAGTACTTCGCGCTCATGTCATTGTCTTTAAATGCCTTCAGCGCCGTATGCAGTTCCTCCAATGTTTCGGGCACTTCCAACCCCAACTCATCCAGCCATGCCTTATTGATCATGGAAAACTGGGGAATCGAATAAATGCTGTAGTCTTCTTCCGCCCCAATCCCCGCGGTTCCCATCCGTTCCCCTGCCGGGAGTCCGTAGATATAACCGTCATCCATTGTAATTGCGCTTCGGATATCCGGATTTTCCTCCAATATCCTGCTTAAGTTAGGCATATATTCTTCCGTCAGATACGGTGTCAGATCCATAAAAGTACCGTCGTCGCCATAGCGGGAGATATCATAATTATTAAAACCTACCGCCAGAAAGGCATCCGGCAGTTCACCCCCTGCAATGCTGATATTGACCTGTTCCCTAAGCGAGTCGCTCATACACGTCCAGTCAATATGAATGCCCGTCTCCTGCTGCAGCCGGTTCAGCACTTCATTGCTGTCATACCCCTTGCTCAATGCGCTCATTCCTCCCATAACGGAAAACTCCGTCTGGGAAGTATCCGTAATCGCCACTCCTTTTTCTGCCCCTCCGTCAGCCCCGCTTCCGCAGGCCGCCATGCAGAATACCAGTCCGGCGGCCAGTACACAATATACCGTTTCCCGCAAAAATCTGCTTTTCCTCATAACCCGGTTCCCATCTGCCTTTCTCATATGCCACTCCTTTCCCCGTCAGCCCTTTACCGCGCCTGCCATAAATCCCTTTTCAAAATACTTCTGCACAAAAGGATAAGCAATCAGCATAGGTGCCGCAGCTACTATAATCGATGAAAATTTAATCATCTCCGTCAGTTTATTCAGTTCCGCATATCCGCCGGATATGGTGCTTGCCTGACTGGCACTGGCAGAACTCTTAATCAGGATATTCCTCAGCACCAGCGACAGCGGCGCCCTCTCCGTGCCCGGCAGATAAATCATGGAAGTGAACCAGTCGTTCCAGTAGGCCACCATGCTGAACACCACCATGACTGCCATAATGGACCGGCTGAGAGGCACCACGATACGGATAAAAGTTTCCCATTGGGAAGCCCCGTCTATCTCCGCCGCCTCTACCATTTCCTTTGGAATGCTGTTCTCAAAGAAATTCCTCACAATAATCATATTTCCTACGGAAACGCCGCCCGGAAGGAAAAGAGCCCACATATTGTTAATCAGCCCTGTATGTTTTACCACCAGATAGGTGGGCACCAAGCCTCCTCCGAAATACATTGTAATAATGAAAAAGATACTGATCCATTTCCTGCCCGGAAGATTCTTCACACTGAGGGGATATGCCGACAGGTAAAGCATGACCACGGAAAACACCGTCCCTACCACGGTATACTTAATGCTGTTCCAATAACCCGTCAGAATACCGGGATCCGCAAATACAGCCGTATACCCATCCATCGTAAACCGGCTTGGCATCAGAAATGTTTTTCCCGCATATACATCGTACGGATCGGACACGGAAGCCACCAGTACATAGTACAGCGGATATGCCACAATAAACAGAATAGCCGCACAGATAACCACCAGCACAATATCGCTTGCCCGTTCGGAAAACCCTGTGGGCCTTCCGGCTTTTACATTTGCTCTCACATAATTCATAAGAATCCTCCATTCTATCTCCATCTTCATTCTTCCTGCCCGCATTGCCCCTGCCCTATTGGCCTAGAGCGTGTTAAAAATTGCTTTCCGGCAGCCCATAGCCTTATACAAAACTGGTATCTTCGGATATTTTACTTGCCATCTTATTCACTGCCATCAGAAGGACAATGTTCACCGCCGTGTTAAACAGCCCTACTGCCGTGGAATAACTATACTTGGCATTTTCAATGCCCTGTTGGTATACATAGACCGCAATCACATCGCTGGCGGCCTTATTCAGATCTGTCTGAAGCAGCCACACTTTCTCAAATCCCACATTCATCAGCCCTCCCGCACTCATAATCAAATTCAGGACCATGATGGAAGACAGCTGCGGCACATCTATATGAAGTATCCTCTGGAACATAGAAGCCCCGTCTACCTTCGCCGCCTCATAAAGGGAAGTATCCACATTGGCCAGCGTGGCCATATAAACAATAATTCCCCAGCCTGCATCCTGCCAGATGCCGGATGCTATATAAATTGTGCGGAAAGCCGACGACTCCGTAAGGAAATCTATGGAAGTCCCGGCGATGAGGTTAATCAGTCCTCCTGAAGGGCTTAAAAATATGCGTATCATACCGCAGATAACCATAGTCGAAATAAAGTGGGGCGCATAAAGCACTGTCTGCGTCGCCCTTTTAAACCGGCGGAACCGCAGCTGGTTCAGCATCAGCGCAAGAATAATCGGTATGGGAAACCCCCACAGCAGACTGTAAAAACTTAGCAGCAATGTATTTTTAATCATTCGCCAGCAAGTAGGAGCACTGAAAAAACGTTCAAACCATTCCAGACCAATCCATTCACTCCCCCACATGCCCTTACTGGCTTTGAAATCCCTGAATGCAATCTGTATTCCGTACATAGGTATATATTTATAGATAACAGTCAAAACCACAGGGACTAAAAGCATTGCATACAGCTGCCAGTTATCCATAATCCGTCTCTTCAGCGGCCTCCCTGCCGATACCATTGCCGGCCTTGCAATGGCCCCATCTTTCTTTTTCATACTCTCTCCTTTCTCTTCTCCGGACGGCAGCTTCCTGCCGCGTGAAATTTTGGTATGCCAAATGATAATGCACGGTATACAGCACACACCATTTATGCCGCAGGAAAATCCCATCCATGAAACCCGTTCACGTTTTCTTATCCATATCATTTTTTATGTAATTTTTCCATTTCACTTCGCGCGATTTCATGAAACGTTATTTTGTTATTGATTATAAAATATCACTTATATTTATATATGTCAACATATTTGCTATATCCTATTTGATTTTACATTTATTTTCATTAGTTTTGTACAATTATTTCATCTCTGTTTTGTATATTATTTTCATTATTTCATGTAACGTTTCACATTGACACGCATTACGGACACTATTAAGGAACCAAGAAAGATTCTTTACAAATATTTTCCGTTAAATTATAATAGTCCTATGACCATGCGGTCCGCGAAACCGGGAACCATTGGCATCCGAATATTATCCGCTGTGGAGGTTCTTATGAAGAAAGATAATTATACCCCGACCATGAAAGACGTTGCCCGGGAAGCCGGAGTGGCTCTGGGCACAGTATCCAAAGTAGTTAATGGGCTGCCGGTAGGGGAAGCATATAAAATCCGGGTAGAAAATGCCATAGAGAAGCTGAATTATCAAGTCAACAGTTATGCCCAAGGCCTCAAAGCCAATAAGACATACACGGCCGCTCTCCTTATTCCCAATACCCTGCACCCATTTTATGCTTCCCTTGTTTACTATATCAACCAAGCGCTTTTAAAGAGAAAATACCGCATGCTGCTCTGTGCAACCGATTTTGACTCCAAGCAGGAGCAAGAATATATCACTATGGCGCAGCAAAATAAAGTAGACGGGATAATCGGCCTGACCTATAATCCCAATTTAATAATAGAAGAAAATATCCCTTTCGTAGCAATCGACCGCTCCATGGGGCCCAATATCCCCTGCGTGGCCAGCGACAATTTTGCCGGCGGGCAGCTGGCGGCCGAGAAGCTTGCAGATTTCGGCTGCAAAAACGTGGCTTTCCTGCGCACCGGCTCATCCTTGTCCAATGAACCAAATAAGCGGAAAGCCGGCTTCGAAAACGGCTGCCTTTCCCGCGGGCTTTCTTATGAAATGAAAATACTTGACGACGGAGCGCCTTATGAAGAATTTGAGATTTTTCTGAAGGAACATATCCGAAACGGAAAACTGACCTTTGACGGAATATTCTGCGTTACGGACGGTTTGGCTTATTCTGTCCTGAAAACATTGAGAAAATTGGGGCAGAACGTTCCGGAAGACGTGCAGGTTATCGGATTTGACGGCATACGCATTTTAGGAAACGCGGATTATATTTGCTCCACGATTGTGCAGCCCACGGCGGAGATTGCCGAAATGTCAGTAGAACTTCTTCTGCAGGAAAATATTTCGGTCAGGCCGCCGCTTGTCTGTCTTCCCGTCACTTACGCCTATGGCGGAACCACAATGGAGCCTTCGTGAACATCAAATGCACCGCTGCCAAGCAGCAGGGTATTTGACTCCGGCGGCAGCCGCCAAATGCCTAAAGCGTGTTTGAAAATTCATTCCTGATAGCAATTTTCAGACACGCCCCAAGCCCATCCTTCCTCCAGAACGCCCCCGGCCGGATACTTCTTCGCATCCTTCCCTAAATCAATCCGATTGCGTATTTCCTGCATCTGATAATCCAGAGTCTCTATGGAATCGGCGCAGGCTTTCAGCTGCGATACGATTTCATCCGCATCATCCACATCTTTCTTATACTTCAGTTTATGCTCCAGACTGGCCCAGAAATCCATGGCTATGGTACGGAACTGCATCTCCACATTCATATTCTTTTTTCCTCCCGAAAGGAAAATCGGCACACTTAAAATCAGATGCAGGCTTCTGTATCCGTTCAGCTTTGGATGCTTAATATAGTCCTTTTCCCGCAGCAGCACAATGTCGTCCTGCCGGGTGAACAATTCCGCCAAACGGTAAATATCATCCGGGAAGGAACAGATGACACGCACGCCTGCCACATCCATCAGCCTTTCCCTGATATTTTCCACTGTTGCCGGATATCCCTTCCGCTCCAGCTTTTCGTATATGCTCTCAGGTGTTTTCAGCCTGCTCTTAATGGACTCAAAGGGGTTTCTATTGTATTCCTGGGAAAATTCCGCATTCAGCGACTTCAGCCTTGTCTCCACTTCCATAATGGCCGCGCCATATTCCAGCATCATCCGGTCAAAAGATTTGGCTTCCCTTAATTTCTCCGCCTGAATACGGATAATCCGGTCCTGTCTTCTCAGTGCCTCTTCCTGCTCTTCCACCTTCTGCTCCAGCTGGTTCTTGCACTGGAACAGTTCTATAGTATTTCTGATTCTGTTCTTCACCACGGAACTGACAAAAGGCTTATGAATAAAATCCGAAACCCCCAGTTCAAAACACTGGCTTTCCACTTCCGCCGCCCCTTCCCCGCTGATCACCAACACAGGAATCCGCTGCAGCCAGCCGTTCTTTTTCATTTCCGCAATTACCGCAAAACCATCCATTTTAGGCATCCGCAAGTCCAAAAGCAGAGCAGCCGTCTTTCCCCTGCTCTCTTTCAGCTTCCGCAAAGCCGCCTCCCCGTCTTCCGCGGTATCCACGATATAGTCCTCTTCCAGTATATGATATAGCAAATTCCGGTTTAATTCCGTGTCATCCACTACAAGTATCCTTTGCATGCGTAATCTCCCTTCATCCCCTGCAGAACACTTTTTTACCGCGTTGCCTCTCCCATCGGCACCGTCCCTAATTCTCCATTCATATTATCAAAGATACCAAAGAGATTCAAGTTTTTCCATAGAAATTCCCGAAATCAGTTTCCGGGTTCGGGGCCGCGCCGCCACCCGGGGCATATGGATTTCCCCTGCTGTCCGGCAAGGCATCCGGCA
>CAJUIM010000130.1 GCA_910586275.1 uncultured Lachnospiraceae bacterium
AATCCCTCCCGTGCGTCCTCCTCTCAACACAACATTCAGGCTGAACTGTTACGAAAATCCATTTTCGGTTTCGTGCCTGCTCCGGTGTTTCGGCACAATTTCATTCACTATTGACATTCCACGGCAATTGAAAAAAGCAGGAAAACTGTTATAATATATGGGATGCACATAATTTTATCAAAAAACATTCCGCCTTTACACACGGCAGAATCGGAGCCGGAAACAACATGCACAAGGATTTGATCTGTTTCCGGCAAAATATTGACACAAAGGAGACAACTATGTGGATATCAGATCAATGGGAAGATTATGAAGTTCTGGACACTTCTTCCGGAGAAAAATTAGAACGATGGGGCGATTACCTTCTGGTACGGCCTGACCCGCAAGTCATATGGGATACCCCCCAAAATAACCCGGGATGGAAAAAGAAAAACGGCCATTACCACCGCAGTTCAAAGGGGGGCGGCGAATGGGAGTTTTTCCGTCTGCCCCAGGAATGGGATATCCGTTATAAAGATCTTACTTTTCATTTAAAGCCTTTCAGCTTCAAACATACCGGCCTGTTTCCCGAACAGGCAGTTAACTGGGATTGGTTCTCCGGACTGATCCGCAATGCCGGCCGACCCGTGAAAGTACTGAATCTTTTCGCCTACACCGGCGGGGCTACTTTGGCCGCGGCCAAAGCCGGCGCACAGGTAACCCATGTGGATGCCTCAAAAGGAATGGTATCCTGGGCTAAAGAAAATGCCCTTTCCTCCGGCCTAGGCAATGCTCCTGTCCGATGGCTGGTGGATGACTGCGTAAAATTTGTGGAACGGGAAATACGACGGGGAAACAAATACGATGCGATCATTATGGATCCGCCCTCTTATGGCCGCGGGCCGAAAGGGGAAATATGGAAAATGGAAGACGGCATTTTCCGGTTAATACAATTGACGGCACAAATCCTCTCGGAACATGCCGTTTTCTATTTAATCAATTCCTACACTACCGGACTTCAGCCTGCCGTGCTTTCCTATATGCTTCACACGGTGATTGCCCAAGACTTCGGCGGCTCTGTTACCGCTGACGAAATCGGCCTTCCGGTAACCGACAGCGGACTGGTTCTTCCATGCGGAGCCTCCTGCCGTTGGCAAAGAACCTGAACCAGACATGCCGGCACCAGAACGTGTCTGAAAATTGCTTTCCGGTAGATGTGCGTCACAATTTGCGGGAGTTTTGTGCCAAAGAAGGGCGCATAGCGGGCTATGTAACCTGAATTTGGCGCAAATATCACGCAAAGCAGTGAAACGGCACGTCGCAGTACATATGCCAGAAAGGAATGTTCGGACACGCTCCAGTGCAAATATCGGGAAGGAATGTTCAGACACACTCCAGTTCCCGCATGTTTACCGCAGAACCCTGCCCTCATTTATGCCACCAGCAGCATTACTCCGAAAAACATGAACCACAAAAGGAGAACCACCATTAAAATGCCGTTAAATATAAGGCTGGCTTTAAAATAATTGGATTTGCTCTTTTTTTCTTTATCCCCAAATGCCCATACCAGCATAAGGACTATATTGACACAAGGAATCAGCATTAACAGCATGGAAAGCAGCCATTCCCCTAAAGTGACGGGGATTTCCATTTCCCGCTCATAACCGCCCTGTTCCTGATACCAGTAACCGTTCTGCCCATAGGCGTACCCTTGATTTCCATAATCATAGCCATATCCCATGTCCGGATTCCGGCCTTTATTATCATATCCAATATAAGGCGGCATCTGCTGCATTCCATAGTCACAGCCTTCGCCCCCATCACATGGCGGCATCCCTGCTGCCTGCCTCTGCCCCTCATACCTATTATATGGCGGCATTCCGGCATTCCGGCACTCCGCTTCATTTCCGCAATACGGCGATGCACCGGCAGCCCTCTCCGGCACTTCCTGCCCCCCGCAATATGACTGTGCTCCGGCAATACGGCCCTGCACTTCATACCCGCAATATGGCGGTGCTCCGGCAGTCTGACCCTCCGCTTCATTCCCGCAATATGGCGGCTCTGCAACACTCTGGCTCTCCGCTTCATTCCCGCCCCAATATGACTGCTCTCCGAGACTCCGGCTCTCCGCTTCATTCCCGCCCCAATATGGCTGCTCTCCGAGACTCTGGCTCTCCGCTTCATTCCCACCGCAAGGTGGCCGCTCTCCGGCAATCTGTCCTTGCTCCGCACCGTTGCTCATGGGCATTCCGGGCCTCTCCTGCCCGGACATATCCCCAGTCCCCCGCGGCATTCCGGAATCCTGTTCCTGCGCGGCATCCTTCCTAAGAAGAACCTGCCCGCTCTCTTCCCGCTCCGATCCCGGTTCCGCAAACTGTTCCTGTCCCGGTGCCAAAGCCTCCTCCGGCCCGCCGGCAAAGAATCCGTCTTTCTCCAAACTCACTTTCCCCGAAAAAATCCCTTTATTATTATCCATACTTTTCCTCCCATCTAAAGCAAGGTCCGAACATTCCTTCCGTCTGCCGCAGCACACCGCATCTTTGCTTCACGCCCTGTCCCCAAAGCATTTACCCTCTTACGGAAAATACTCTTAAGGCAAGCCCTAAACTGCTTCCTCAGTTTTCCGCCAAATCCTTATACATTTCCGGCTTATTGTATCATATCCCCAACAGCTTACGCAAGATATCCCTATAAAACGGAACATGTTTCTCCAGAAAGTTCCCTGCCGTATACACATAAGGAGGCCTGTCAGGAAATACGGTATACATTCGGTATCCGTATACCGCCAGCATACATACACATAATACAGCCGCCCCTGCTTTCAGCCCTTTTACCTTTTCCCCCAAAAAGTATCTGGTAAACAGGCAATAGGAAAGAAAAAGGAGTACCGGCAGAGCCATCGGATTCAGCTGCCAAGACCTCCGGAACCGGCCTGTCACAAGAAAAAATACTGCCCGCGTCATTCCGCATCCGGCACAGGGCAGCCCGGTCAGCAGAACCGATGGGCAAAAGGCATGAAATACAATATGCACAATTATATAATACAATGCGAACAATACTATTCCCGTTTTATAATCCCAAATATCTTTTTTCAGCCGCATTGCGGCACTTTTTATCCCCACCGGTATCCCTCCCTGGAAAAAATGCGGCCGCCGTACAATGTCATTCACTTAAGCTGCAGCCAGTGTCTGGAACGATGTTTTTCACTCGGACCTTCGAAAAACGCCGGCACTTAGGCACTGTATTTTAGTGCCTTAGTACCGCTGCGTTTGCCGCTGAGCGAAAGCGTGTCCGAATAAAAACATCGTTCCTGACGCTGGCTGTGGCTTAAGTGAATGACATTGGCCTTAGTGCCGGCGTTTTTCAAAGATCCGAGCAAAAACAGAACTCCCGACACCGGCCATAGCTTAAATGAATGATATTTGGCCACAGTAGGATTGCTGCTTCCGATACATCTCCGTGACTTGCCCCTAAATATATCTTAACTATATTAAAACCTGGGCACGCCTCCACAGCATAGACCTCCGCCGCCGCAGCACAAATTGCAGATCATATTGGCAATGCAAAGCTTCATGCACATATTCCCGCCTCCCATATAAGGACTTCCATACGCATACTGCCTCCGCTGATACTGCATTCCGCCATTCTCGAAACGGTATACCAGATTCCTATAGTCCATATTCTGGGGTTCCAAGGCGGAAGCCCGTTTCGCATGTTCCATGGCCGCCACGGTATTTCCCAAGCCGGCATGAGCCAGCGCACTGTAATAGTACCATCTTGCGCCCTTTTCTCCCATACTGTCAAGCACATTCCTTGCTTCTTTATAATATCCGTTCCTTACATAATTGCCCGCTGCCCGCAAATGCCCGTCCTCTTCATAGCCCGTACTGGAACCGCCGAAATCCCCGAAACCTCCAAAGCCTCCGAAACTTCCGAAGCCGCCGAAACCTCCAAAGCCTCCCGCGCCATATCCGCCGTTACCATAAGTCCCGGTTCCCGCCCCGCCGTTTCCGCTTCCATAGCTTCCCCGGCTGCCGTATCCGCCGGTACGTTCCTTCATAATCTGCTGATATGCTTCCTGTATCTGTTTGAATTTCTCTTCCGCCTGTACCTTATTGGGATTGTTGATATTGGCATCCGGATGGTACTTTCTGCTCAGTGCCCTATATGCTTTTTTAATCTCCTCCTCGGAAGCATCCGCCGATACACCGAGAACCTGATAAGGATTCATCATCGCCCTGTCCCTGCCTTTTCTTTGGATTCCCTCTCTCCCCGTACTTTTTCATACCGGTACCAGACACCGGAATATATAATATTGCGAAGAATTTCTATATTTTCCAAGATAGGAAGCTGCTCAAATTCTCTGGAACATTCCGACATCATCAGCACAAGAATATTTCTGCATTGCTCCTCAAAGTCAGGGTTTCCATACATTTTCCGAAATGGATTATACCTTCCTTTCTCCAAATCCTTCTCTACATCCTCATAAGCATCGCACAAATATATGAATTTACCAAGATTAAGCCCCAGCCGGTACAGATTCTCCTTCCATTCATCCTCTTTATAGACCATAATCTCTGCCATGACTTCCCCGAAGAGCCGGCACATCTCATCAATGTCGCCGCATCCTTCCCCTTCCTTCCGCAGCAGCTGCTGCATCAGCTTCTCGATACGGTTCACCTTGCTCCCGTATTTCTTCTTTACCTTCCTATAACCTTTTCTCAGCAGCCCCGCATACAGACGTTTCGCATGCTTCCGGTCATCCATCCAGTCATCCATACATTTAAAATAAGACAGAAGTATATTAATATCTGCCGCATATTCCGTGAACTCATTCCGCCTCACCATATGCTTTTCAAAGGGATGGGCAATGCACTTACAGCGTTCCGATACCGTATCCGGCTCATATAAGCCCGATAAAAGCATAATAACAAAAGTCATGTCATAAGACAAGGTGAGCTGTCCCGTCACCCCATATTTTTCCTTAAGCAAACGGCACAGCCCACAGTAATAGGCATGGTATATATCAAATTCTTTGAATTTCATATCTCCTTTGTTAATAATCACATAGCCAAACATAGCCGCTCCTCTCAGCAATCAGTGTTTTTACGCTTTCCTAATTATCCTACCTCTTTGCCGAAAGGATGACAATAAACGGCTTATAAATAATTTATTAAAAATTAAGAGTGCAATTTTCTGAGCGCAGCCAGAAACAGGCCTTTCTGGCTGTCCAAAAACAGCTGACGGCTCTCCGGAATGCTCAAAAGCAGGAACACATCTCTGGGCGAGGATACAATGCGCCCCTCCATATCCACATAATAGGTCACCAGGCCCATATTTCCCGGATTTAAGCGGAATATATCATCCACCATTGTATAAGTGTCGTTTTCGGGCGGAAAAGATATATCCGCCCCCATTTCAGCAGCCTTTTGTTCCGTTGCATCCACTCCGTCCAAAGCATGGCCGGATATCAGTTCCACCTGCAGCCGAAACCCTTCTTCATCCGCGGCTTTCAGTACCCGCTCTGCAAATTCCAATGCCTGATTCTCTCTATTGTTTTGAAAAATACGGATTTTTTCATGCCCCCTGAGAAGCCCTTTCAGCTTTTCGTCCGAATGCACAATGGGGCGGATAATATCCTCTCCGGCTTTTCCCATTCTCCCATGCAGGGCATCGTCATAGGCACGCATCACCGTTTTCATCCGGATATCTTCCCCTAAGAACAAATCGTTGCTGATCACTTCATGGATATTCCTCAGAAAGGAAATGCACATCCCTTCCCAATTCTCCTCCGGAGTATATTTCATAAAAAAACGGATCCAGTTGCGCCAAGAATAATACAGCGGAAAGGTACTGACACTTTCCTTCTTCGCCCCCATACAGTGCAATACTTTCGAGCGGCCAAACGATGCCACTTTATATCCCGCCCGGTTACAGCGAAACCCCCATTCGGTATCGTCCCAATACAGGAAATTTTCTTCCGGCAAGGGGCCTATTTCCCGTATCAGGGATGTGCGCACCAATACGGAACAGGCTGCCACTGCATCCGAATAAACCACCTCCGGCATAGTTCCGTCTTCCAGCCGGTTATAATATTTAGCCTCACAGCAATATTCTTCCCACACAATATTAATGCCGAACTGCTGCACATAATCCGGTGCCTCCATATGGTATACTTTGGAGCCGCACATACCCACCTCCGGATGCCCTTCCATAAAACGGTACAGTTCCTCTATGGCATTCTCGTCCACCAATACATCGTTGTCCAGACACCAGACATATTCATACCCTTTCTCCAAAGCATACCGGATGCCTGTATTAAAACCCCCGCTCCCGCCCAGATTTTCTTTGTTTACAAATAACTTCACCATATCCCCGTATATCCTGCGAATCTGTTCCACCGAACCGTCTGTGGAAGCGTTATCCACCACCATCAAGTCAAAATCCTGAAAAACAGATTCCAAAACACTTTGTATGCACTCCGTCACATAAGCACATTTATTGTAATTGCATATCACTGCTGCGATTTTCTTTCTTCCCATTTTTCCACTCTTTCCTATCAGCATTCCTTCCGCATACTCCGAGGTCACTGATTTTTCCGGGACTGTTCTGTTGTCTATTCATTATACTATGTTATCATTTGGAAAACAATAAACATTTTTCAGGGATGCCCACAGGAAAACCGCCGCAAAAGCGCAACTTCCGGCGGCAGCAGAAATCAATTAACGGGGGAACTGCCATATGATGATTATACCAACTGTATAACCTGACTTTGAAAATATTTAGGTTTTGAGACAATTACATTGGGCAATATATGAAAACGGAATCTTTGTTTAAATTCAGTTTGGATTTTCTTTGCCGCTCCGTTTTGAGCTTCATATCCGGCTGTTGAATAATAAGTGCCGAAAGTAAAACAGAGAACCCTCCATATATATGGTTGATTCTCTGCTCCTGTTAACATGTCATCGATTATTATAAATATCTTTTTTCAAATATCATGCTTTGGTTTTACTATTTTTGCACTAATATCTATGAACTTAGAACGTGTTGACGCAGAACCTTACATATCCGGTTTTACATAACCTTCACCAACATACTCCCAATCTCCTACCCAACATTGTTCTGTATAGTTATACAAACGACGATATAATTTTGTACCTTCAACCTTATATCTATATTCAATAATTGCAGAATGAGGTGTAATATCATTTGCATCATTCTCAGCTTCAACTACATACCCTTCACTCAGTTCATTTGCATATGTAACTATATTATATGAGCCAACAAGCATTAACGACATTGCCATTGCAGATACACCAACAAATATTTTTTGTTTAACTCCTTTTCTAGTCACCTTTATCGTCCTCCTCAACATTAAAATAGACTGGTATGTTCTTATCTAAAATGATTTCTGATGTTAATACATATTCATCATTTATATATAAATCATACTCATTATTTCCAACTTTCAAATAATACATTTTACCATCTCTTAAACCACCACTTTCACCTGCATCTTCCTCAGCTATTGCATATGGTTCAAAGATAATTACATTCGGGCAAATAGCAATTAAGCTTACCATTAATACCGAAGTTAAAACACTCGCAATTGTTTTTTTCGTACTTATCCCAAGATTATCCATCATCAAATCAATTCGTTTAGTAAGCACAAGAGTACTTTCTTTTTGAAATGACATAAGCCATCTCTCTTCTCTTTTACTCTTTTCCCTCGCTCTTGTAACTTTCACTAAACATGTAGAATAATCTAATATTTCTGTTTGACTCAATTTTCTCATTATGCCAAAGTCAACATTAATTTCCTGTGTCTGTGCTACCAAATCATTCAACATGTATGCACATGGATTCCACCAATAAATCGCGTTAAAAATTTCACGCAGCATTATAATTAACAAATCACCACGATAGTAATGCCCCATTTCATGGGAAAAAATAAACTCTAATTCCTTTTCTGTTACTTCAATATCCGTCAATACAATGCGTGGCTTCCATATACCAAATACACATGGCGTGCTGCCATCTTCCAGATGAACTAACCGGAACTTCACTGGATGCTTATACTGACGATTAACTTTTTCAAGTATCTCTATCATATTTGAATTTTTAATCTCTGCACAAGCCCCTATCGTCCTGCTAATCCTTATATATGAGTATAATAACTGACTTAACCTTATAATTGCACCAACAAGCCATATAAACTTAAAGACTTGAATAGTACTTATCTCGCTCTCTAAAACACTAATTATCGGCTTCTTCAAAGCTATATATACTTCTGGATAAACTCTGCTGACAGCAATATTATTTGTAAGCGGTGATTCCACAGGTATCAGCATTCGGCACAAAATAACTAACATGCAGATCATTAAAAATCTTGTGTCCAACTGTAAAATTACCTTGTTATCTTTAAAGATATATTTCAGCAGCACAATTGCCACACTGCTGAAAAATAAAAGATTTACCACCACCGAAAATGTCACCATTGCCTATCGTCCCCTTTAACCATCCCCCTTCAGTATTTCCTCCCGCTTCTCCTGAATCATTTTCTCCAGCTTGTCCAATTCTTCCTGAATCGTCCCGTTGTCCTCATCCCTCAACAGTGCTGCCACCAAGTTCGAAGCGGTAATGTCCGTGCTTTTCTTATTTTTGAATTCGCTGGATATTTTACCCAATTCGAATTCCTGCAGACTGAGCGTCGGCTGATAACATCTGCCGAACACATTGCCACTTTTCGCAAAATCCACAACCTCAATCAGATTCTTTTTCAGCATCCTCTTCAGCGTGGTATGCACAGTTGCCAATTTCAATTCTTCATTTACCTCTGTAATCTCCGATGCCATCAACGGTCTGCCGGCGTTCCACATAGCATATAAAATATCTACTTCCCTCTCAGGCAAATGAAACTCTTTTTTCCCTTTTTCCATTCATCCATTCTCCATTTTGCAAATAAAAAAGCCCCCTCAAAAGGACTCGTGAACTTTTTCAAGAACCTACGTTCATTGCAAAATCCCCTTCACGGCCTAATAATACCACAATATGACACAAAAGAAAACACTTTTTTTGAATTTTTTACAGAAGAATAAAATATTTATAATTTATGTCCTCAAAAAAACAATCTTAACACAAAAAAGCATATATATCCTTAAATATTTATACTCTTGGGCATATATAATCTTAAGCTTTGACAAAACAAATAAGCCGAAACAGGCTATTTTAACTCAAACTTAGAGTAATCATGCTGCATGTCCCGGCAAGCAGACAAGAAAACAGACACAGCGTAGATACTGTGCCTGTTCCCCTACGCAACGTCCTCTGCCAAGTACGTTTGCATAACCATTTGTCGTCTCACAAGTACACTATAACATATTATTTTTATAATGTAAATATTCTTTTGAAAAATTTTGTATTTTCTTGTAACAGTTCAGCCTAAATGTAATGTTGGGAGGCGGACGCCCGTGCGCGAGTTT
>CAJUIM010000131.1 GCA_910586275.1 uncultured Lachnospiraceae bacterium
TCGCGCACGGGCGTCCGCCTCCCAACATTACATTCAGGCTGAACTGTTACCGTTTCTTAGCAGAATTTATAGAAAGCATATGTTTTTATCCTATATTGTATGATAAAATAAAAATAAGACGAACAAGCCGACATAAAGAAGCAAAATCAGACAGAAAGGACAGAATATGAGCACATTATTTGAAGAATTCCAAAACTATCTAAACAAAATGAACCAGTACGATCATGTCATTACGCTGCTGTACTGGGATATGAAAACTTGTACGCCAAAGCTTGGGCAGACAGGGCATGTGGAGGCTTTAACACACTTTTCGTCCGAAGCTTTCGCCATGACCACTTCCGAAAAACTGGGGGAGATGCTGGCCGCACTGACGGAACCGACAGAATTCCAACAGCTTTCGGATACTTGGAAATTTATCGTAAAGCGGATGAAAAGAGACTATGACCGGAACAAACGGATTCCCGCGGAACTTTATAAAACCTATGTGCAGACACAGGCGGAAGCCGGCAATATCTGGACAGAAGCAAAAGAAGCCTCTGATTTTTCCCTGTTTTCCCCCTATCTTGAGAAAATGATCGAACTGACCAGAGAAATGACCGGATACACGGATCCTGAAAAAGAAGTCTACGATGCGCTTCTTGACCAGTATGAGGAGGGAATGGACTCCGCAACCATCGACGCCCTCTTTGAGGAACTGAAAAAAGAACTGATTCCTTTCGTCAAAGAAATTCTGGCAAAGCAAAGACCGGAGAACCCGGCTTTTAAGGAATATTTTGATCAGGATGCCCAGCGGAAAGTACAAGCAATGCTTCTTGACTATATCGGTTTCCGAAAAGACGCAGGAAGCGTCGGGGAGACAGAACATCCCTTTACCCTGAACTTTTCCTCCAAGGATGTGCGGGTGACCAACCACTATTATGTACATGACCCCTTAAGCTCCATCTTTTCTGCCGTTCACGAAGGCGGACACGGCATTTTCGAGCAGAACGTAAACCCTGAATACGACAATACAAGAGCCGGCGGCTGCTGTTATATGGGACTTCATGAAAGCCAGTCCCGATTTTATGAAAATATTCTGGGAAGAAATAAAAATTTCTGGCTTCCCATTTATGACAGGCTGGGAGAACTTCTGCCGCCTTTTCAGAAGATTCCGCTGGATGATTTTTATCAGGAAATCAACCATGTGAAGAACAGCTTTATCCGTGTAAACGCAGATGAAGTAACCTATTGCTTCCATATTATATTACGTTATGAGATGGAAAAAGCTATTTTCAGGGAAAACATTCCGGTCAAGGAACTGCCTGCACTCTGGAACCGGAAAATGCAGGAATATCTGCAGATTACGCCTTCCAATGACGCCGAAGGAATACTGCAGGATATGCACTGGTCGGACGGCAGTTTCGGCTATTTCCCTTCTTATCTTCTGGGAAGCATTTATGACGGGATGCTGCTGGATACCCTCCAGGAAGAACTGGGAGATGTGGACGCGCTGCTCCGGGACGGAAAAATCAAGGAAATCACCAAATGGCTGAACAAAAAAATACACTGGTACGGCAGCACGCGCAAACCGAAAGAAGTCATTGCGGCAGTCTGCGGCAAGGAAGTGTCTGCCGAACCGCTGATTCGGTATTTCAAAGAAAAATATTCAGAGATTTACAGTATTTAAAAACGGTAAGATATATCGGAAGGGCGCATAGCAGGCAACAAGGCATCTCAAATGGGATGCCCCGTTGTCCGCGGCGGAATCTTTCGCTCACATCAGTTCCCCAAGAACGGAATGGCCTATGGTTCCTTCCGGCATTTCTAGCCCGAAATTATCGGCTGCCGTGGCTCCGATGACGGCAAAATTCTCTTCATCCGCAAGCCTTCCCGCTCCTGTCATGGAAGGGGAATAAGCCAGAAACGGAACTTGCTCCCTTGTATGGTCCGTCCCTGTATGGGTAGGATCGTTTCCGTGATCCGCCGTCAGGATCAGCAAATCATCCTCCCGCAGAACCCCTAGCAAATCCCCTAATTTTTCATCAAATTTTTCCAATTCACCGGCATATCCTTTCACATCCCTGCGATGTCCCCACAAAGCATCGAAATCCACCAAATTCACATAACACAGCCCGGTGAAATCCCTTCCGGCAATCTCGATGGTCTGTTCCATCCCATGCACCGAACTTTGGGACTTATTGGACTGCGTCAGCCCTTCCCCGTCAAAGATGTCAAAAATCTTCCCTACGGAAATCACATCCAGCCCGGCATCTTTCAATGCATTCAGCGCCGTCCTCCCATATGGCTTCAATGCATAATCATGCCTGTTGCTGGTACGCTTAAACTCCCCTTTCCTCTTTCCGGTATACGGCCTAGCAATGACCCGGCCTACCTTCCATTCATCCTTCCTTGTAATTTCCCTGGCGATTTCACAGCAGCGGTAAAGTTCCTCCAGCCCGAATGTTTCCTCATTGCCGCAGATCTGCAGCACGGAATCTGCCGAGGTATAAACAATCATATGCCCGGTGGCAATCTCTTCCTCCGCCAGTTCCTCCAATATTTCCGTCCCGCTGGCGCTTTTATTGCCAATAATGACACGCCCTGTTCGCTTGGACAGTTCCTCTATAAGTTCCTTCGGAAAGCCGGTTTCCGTAAAAGTGCGGAAAGGCTTCGTGATATGCAGCCCCATCATTTCCCAGTGTCCGGTCATCGTATCTTTCCCGGTGCTTGCCTCTTTCAGTTTCTTATAATACGCCATAGGCTCTGCCGCCGGCTCCACCCCGGCCAAAGAATGCAGGTTTGCCATCCCCAGCCTTTGCAGGTTCGGAATCCGCAGCCCCTGCACGGAGGCGGCAATATGCCCCAATGTATCGGTTCCCGCATCTCCGTAATCCGCCGCATCCTCCAATGCCCCTACGCCCAATGAGTCAATGACTATGATAAAAATGCGTTTAAATCTTCCCATGCTCTCCCTTCTTTCTATGCCGCTCCCGCCCATGCCTGTCAGAGCAGGCACTTACTCAAAAATCCGGATATGTTCTTTTGACAAAGCTTCAATTGCCTGCATCAAAGCCCGGAAATCGGAAACCAAATCTTTGGAACATGCTTCGGCTTTTTCATAAATCCGGTGCAGTTCGCCCCCATGGCCGGAATGGATGGCCGAGATCATTTCTTTTCCATAGGAATGGAAAGCAGCATGCTTCCCGCCAAGCCCGTTCCATATATCCGCCACCTTCGGATTTATGGGCTTAAAGGCATAGTAAAAACGGCCAAATCCGCATTTTTCGCAGTCTGTCTGCAATACCTCCTGCTTTCCCGAGTCCGCCATTTCCTTTAATGTGCCCAGCCAATCATGATGTGCTTTAATTGCACTGCTGAGACAATTAAGGATAATCCGGTTATCCGGCATATAAAACGCATCCCTTGCCATATTCCCCATGATTTTGGCAGATTCCTCCAAATGCTTTTCGATCGTTACCGCCGGCTCCACAAGTTCTGCCACAGAACGGCTGGAAACTGCCAAGAAACTCGCATTGTCCTTCAGGTTTTTACATTGCCCGTTCACATACTGTGCCTGATGATCCAATTCGTTCATGGAACTGCTGATTTCTTCGCTGACAGCTGCCAATGATGAAACGGAATCCGTAATATGATCCATCCTTCTGCGGTTATCCCCGGTAATTTCCGACACCTTCTGTATGCTTTCATTGATATGTTCCAGTTCTGTTACGGTAGTGTCCACACTGTCCGAACTTTTCCGGGAAGCCTGCTGAATATCGCTGACAAAAGTACCCATACGGCCTGTCAGGGATTTTGTTTCATCCGCGAGTTCACGGATTTCTTCCGCAACAACTGCAAATCCCTTTCCTGCTTCACCGGCACGGGCTGCCTCTATAGAGGCATTCAGTGCCAAAAGATTGGTCTGGGCAGAAATGGAATTAATTGCCGCAATCGCTTCGTTCATATTCCGGATAATGTCAAGCAGACCGCTGATATCTTCCTGCATCCCCCTTGCAGTGGAGATGGCAGTGGCCGACTGTTCCGTTATGGAAGTCACTTCCCTTTCACAACGGTGGATATCCTCCATTATGTTCGCGGATTCATCCGACACTTCAATAATGGTGGCCGTCAGGCTTTCATGCGCTTTCTGCACCTCTGCGGCGATTCCCGCTGTAGACCCTGCCGAATCGGCAATTGCCCCTACGGCCGATGAAACGGAATCGCTGATTCCGCCAAGCGTCTCCACATTGGCTTCCAGCTTTAAATCCATGGCACTCATACAGATGGCTGCATCCATAGTTTTCGTCACCGCCTGCTCAAATTCTTTCCGCCCATTCATCAGACGACGATGAATTCCATTCAGTTCCTCGTTTGCCGGTTCGTATTCCATAGCCATAAGCCTGGAAACAGATTCCATGGCATGAGCCGAAGCCCTTTTCCTCATTTTCATGATGTTCCGTCCTTTCCGATCATTTCCCGTTTTCCTTTTCCAAACATTCCTCGCATATATAATTGATTTTTAAGTCATAAGAAAGCATTTGGATGCCTAACTGGCTCTGCAGCTTTTCCGTCAGATCCTCCAACAAAATATCCGCCAGTCTTCCGCATTTACGGCATACTAGATGATCATGCCGCAATATTTTGTCATAACGGTCCGGATATCCTTCCACCGAGATCTTCCTGATAAGTCCCTCTTTATACAGATAAGACAAATTATTGTAAACCGTGGCCTGCGCTACTGTTCTATTCCTTTCTTTTAAACTCAGGAAAATCTGCTCCGCGGTCAGATGGTTGTCAGAATCATTGATAATGTCTAAAATATATGCGGCGTTCTTTGTCATACTTATCCTCACAAAATATTTTATTAAATTAGAATAGTTCTAATTACTATTTAAACACTTTTACAGAATTTGTCAATAGAAAGATAGAACTATTACCCGCAGCATCCACCCAATGCTATCTTTGCGGAAAACAGATATTACAAAACAATCCTGCATAATCGGTTGATTTCTTCCATCCATAACACTATAATATGTTTTACAATGTTATTCATACAATACAAAAGGAGCAAATACCTATGAACCTGACAATTGAAACAAGCATTTCCGCCATCACCGTTTTCATACAGGGCCTTTTCAGTTTCTTCTCCCCCTGTGTCCTGCCGCTGATTCCCCTCTACATCGGCTATCTGTCCGGCGGGGCTAAAAGCACCGATGAAAACGGAAATATCTTCTACAAACGAAGCCGTGTCATACGGAATACCTTTTTCTTTGTATTAGGCATAAGCTTTGCTTTTTTCCTGCTGGGATTAGGCTTTACCGCCATAGGACGGTTCTTCCATAATTATCAGACTTGGTTCACCCGCATCGGCGGCATTGTCATTTTCCTGTTCGGCCTTTACCAGCTTGGCCTATTCGGCAATGCTATCTTCCAGCGTGAACACAGAATTGCTTTCCATCCCGACACTCTTGTCATAAATCCGTTGACCGCCCTGATCTTAGGCTTTACTTTCAGCTTTGCATGGACTCCCTGTGTGGGTCCTGCCCTAGCCAGCGTGCTGCTGCTGGCAGCATCCGCTTCCTCCGCCCTCACAGGCTTTATCCTGATCGGAGTCTATACCCTCGGCTTTGTGCTTCCTTTTATGGGCGTAGGCATATTTACCGGCAGCCTTCTGGAATTCTTTAAGAAACATAAAGCCGTGGTAAAGTATACGGTAAAAGTCAGCGGCGTTTTGATGCTGCTCATTGGTATCATGATGTTTACCGGATGGATGAACAGCATCAGTTCCTACCTCTCCGGAAGCCTGGGCCAGATCCTGAACGGCACGGAGGATGCTTCCGATTCGGAGGACAGCAACACAGATCATGAAAACTCCGAAGAAAATGTGGCACAGACCGACACCGATGACACCGTATCCCCAACCGATCCGGTGAACGAACAAGAGCCTGAAATACCCGTCACGCCCGCACCCGATTTTACCTTAAACGACCAGTACGGCAATACCCACACGCTGTCCGATTACAAAGGAAAAACCATTTTCCTTAACTTCTGGGCTACTTGGTGTCCCCCCTGCCGTGCGGAAATGCCGGAAATTCAGGAAATCTATGAAGAATATGGAGAAAATGCCTCCGATGTCATTATCCTTGGCATCGCCGGCCCCGATTATGGCCGGGAAGGCTCCGTGGAAGAAATCACCCGGTTTTTATCCGAGAACGGCTACACTTATCCGGTAGTCATGGACGAAGGAGGGCTGTTTGCTTATTATTACGGCATCACTGCCTACCCGACCACATTTATGATTGATAAAGACGGCAATGTCTACGGCTATGTGGCAGGACAGATTACGAAAGACATTATGCAGAGCATCATTGAACAGACAATAACCGGAAGGTAATATTTCCCGGCCAAAAGCCGCGCCGCCATAAGACGCAAGCATGCACCATCTTTTGCGTCTTATGGCGGCGATTTATTGTCCGCTTCATAATATTGTGCCTGCATGTTCCACAGACTGAAATATATGCCTGACTTGCCGTTCACCAATACATCATGACTGCTGCGCTGCGCCAAACCGCCCGCATGGAATACTTCGATATCCTGACAAAACCGGCAAGAAGGTTTGAAATTGCTTTCCGGCAGATGTACATCACAAATCTTACTTCTTACGTTTTCCCCTCCCTCCCGCTTCATACTCCGTCACTGCCGGATCTACCATATCGGTCGTTCTCTTCCATTCCTTCGTTCCCTCTACCTTCACCGTCTCCTGAGCATGTTTTGACAAAAACCGTGTCAAAGAATATACATCAATCCAAATTTCATTATTTCCTTCCTTCTGGGACTCGTCAAATATCAGCTGCAATCCCCAATGCAGATGCACGACCTTAATGTTATTGACATTTTCCTTAACACTGTACCCGGTATGCCCCATATACCCGATCACATCCCCTGCCGTCACCACGCTTCCCTCTTCCAGCCCTTCCGCATACGGGTAGTTCTGCCGTAAATGTGCATAATAATAATACCGTTTCCCGTCGAAACTCCGAATGCCAATCCTCCATCCTCCATACTGATTCCACCCCAAAGCCTCTACCACTCCGGATTCAACTGCTATAATTGGTGTGCCTATAGAAATATTATATTGACAATGAATACGTCCGGAACTGTCACGCCCCATACTCAAGCCAGTCTGTATCCTCCGCAGATAACTCTCGTTTATAATAAATTTCATTATCGCAAACTACATATTTTGTCAATGCTTCATCTTTTACAACACAAGAAACTGGTGCTTTCCCGTTTACCGGAACACTATACAACCCTTCATTGTTTGAAAAATACAGCAAACCGTCTACCACTGCCAGTTCATCTGGTTCTTTATCTTTGCATAGTTCTAAGCTTTCCTTTTCTACAATATCATATTGATAAATAGTACCATTGGAAGCATTCAGCAGAGTTGGTCGTAACAGGATTTCAGGGGTATTTTTTTGCACGTCAAAAAAGCGGACGTTAGTGGCACTTTTTGGGGGTGTAGGACTAAATTCCACTTGGATGATGACATATGGAGCCATTCTGACAGCCGCCTGTGGGAAATTATTTTTTGAGAAGGTAAGGTTTGAGAATAACCTTATCTTTCTCTATTTTATGGATGCCGAAAGCCTCCAGTTTTTCATATAAATCGTGGTACATGAAATCAGTCAGCTCAAGGGGGCTTCTTCCACCGAGCATTTCCACGGGAGCGGAATTCACATGGCTGAGAGCAAGGTTAAGTGCACTTTGGCCAGTGACTCCTAACGCTCTTAAGTCTGTACCTTTAGGAAGAATATATCTGAGCTGGACATGTTTGTTTTCCAAAGATCCTTTCTGCCCGGACTGCATGGGGTCACAGTAGAAGACCCTGGTTCGCAGCCATAGCCTCTGCTTCCCGGGAAGTAAGGTTGACGCCTTGCCTTGAGTCAATAAGGGCAGCACGGTAATCCCTGTGGGCATCTTCCGGAGAGTACTGGTATTTGTCAAACCTGCAGCGGGGCCAGTTTGAACATCCATTGCAGGTGCCGGGAGAACGGTCGCGTCTTGAGCAGTGGAAAGGACTGTACTCGGGGCAGACCGGGGTACACTGACGGTTAAAGGGGCATTTGCGGTAGTTATTGCATTCCAGAGGCATCTTGCATTTATGGGTAAGATACCTGTGGAGCTTAATCTCTTTGCCAATGGTAGACTTATCCTTACCAATGATCTTAGCGATGGCAGTTTTAGTTGAGCCATTGACAATGCCTGTAAGGATGATACGTCTTTCTTCCAAGGTTAAATGGGAAAAAGCATTTGAGTTACTCATATAGGTACCTGCCTTTCCGGCAGCTGTCAGGTATCTAAAGTGTAAGACTAAATGCAACATATGGGAAAGTGGAAACAGGTGAAAGACTAAAATCTACTTCGCACCCTTCAAAGTGGAAATAAACTTTTCACTTCAGTATTATCACAAGTTAATAACAGTTCTCAATGTTCCTTATTGACCTTCCGCGCACGGCATGGTATAATGTCCATGTTCCGCACATAAACATTATTGTTGTTGAAAGGGGCTGTGCATACATCTTTGCGTAGCCCCTTTCTTCTGCCTGCCCGTCATGACTCACAGCCTGTCCTCACCGATACCTCACGTCATATGCTCTGTTGCCGGACATAGGGGGGCGCGAATTCCGCCGTACATCCTTTTTTCGGCACCCCGGATGCCATCCTCACCTCACTAGATAACACAAAGTAATCTTTCCGTCATCCCACTTTTCCAATCATCCCTCTCTCCTCCTGAAGCCTGTCCCACATGGGGCCGCCTAGACGGTCCCCGGCTCCCTCTCCTCCGCCTCCATTGCCATCCTCTCTTCTAGCAGCCTACAGGACAGCCGGCTGTTCCTCACGTCTTCCACGATGTCAGCAAACGCCTGCGTCACCCGCCGGGACACACCCTGCATGCCGTCCTCACATTCCACGATAACATTTATGTTCAACTCCTTACGTCTCCCCATATATGTAAGCGCTCCTTTTTTACCATCCTATGCATCCCCGGCCTGTCCGTATCTCTGAAATATGATGCCCTCCGGCACACCGGCCAAAGAGGGCCTGCCCCGCTTATCTGTCCAGTTTATTGTAGCCTATCCATTAATAACGACTACAATCAGGTTGCCCTTTGCGAACATGATTCTTCCATAACTGACTCCCGTGTCCTAGTAGATGATATTATCACAGTCTATGGAACCTCTGTTGGATAGGTGGAATAGGTGACTTAGAAAATATCCATTATTCACAATGTCATGATGCTGGGGTCAAAACATAGAGTTTTCTATGTTTGATACTCTGCAAGAACCTTGCTACGAA
>CAJUIM010000132.1 GCA_910586275.1 uncultured Lachnospiraceae bacterium
TTCTGCTTCTGCGTGCGCTTCTGCCTCTGCGTGCGCTTCTGCTTCTGCGTGCGCTTCTGCCTCTGCGTGCGCTTCTGCTTCTGCGTGCGCTTCTGCCTCTGCATGCGCTTCTGCCTCTGTATGCGCTTCTGCTTCTGCGTGCGCTTCTGTATCTGCATGCACAGCGAATTTCTTGCCTGACTGTGCCGGCGTTGCGATGCGCTTGGCTGAAATATGGTGCCGGCACAAAACCGGAATTTGATTTCTGTAGGGAGAATATAATAATGTCTTGACAGTTTCCGGAAAGCATTATATACTAAGTGTATTAGTAGTGATAATACACTATATACAGAAAATAGTAAGAAAGGAGTGCATATGATTATTCTGGACTATAAAGATGCCCGTCCTATCTACGAGCAGGTTGTTGAGAAATTCAAGCTTCTCATATTAAAGGGCGTATTGGATAAGGATGCGCAGATGCCGTCCGTAAGGAGTTTGGCAATGGAACTGTCCATCAATCCGAACACCATCCAGAAAGCTTATGCGGAATTGGAACGGCAGGGTTATATTTATGCCGTAAAGGGCAGGGGAAATTTTATATCGGACAGTGCCTGCCTTCTGGACAAAAGGAAGGAAGAACTGAAACTGCGACTGAAGGAATTGTATCGGGAAGGAAAAGAACTTGGGATGGCAAAATCTGATTTTATGGAATATCTGAGCCGATTGGACGAATAGGGGAAAAGGGAGGAACGCAGAACACAGAGGCGGAATGTCCGGGAGAATGGAAAGGTGGGAACGTCCGGGGGGATGAAAAGTGCGGAAGGGGCGGAAAAGTGGAACATCCGGGAAAACCGGAAGAATACAGGGGACAGGTAAACGGCCAATAAAGAGCGGGGAAACCGGGAAGGAAATGATAATGGTTTCGGCCGGGTATCCGGCGGTAAGGGAGGAGAGACATGGATGATTGAAATAAATAATATCAGTAAGACCTTTGAAAATATATTGGCAGTGGATAGAGTCAGCGTGAATGTGAAAGAAAATACTTTATTCGGCCTGATCGGCACAAACGGCGCAGGTAAAAGCACGGTGCTGCGGATGGTGGCTGGGGTTCTGAAAGCGGACGAGGGAATGATTACCGTGGACGATATTCCTGTATATGACAGTGCGGAGGCAAAAAAGAAGATTTTTTTTATAGCCGATGAACCTTATTTTTTTGTTAATTCCAATGCGGCGGACATGGAAAAATATTTTTCCATGGTTTATGAAGGATTCCGGAGGGAAGATTTCTATTCCTATTTGGATAGCTTTGGCATGGATAAAAACAGGAAAATCAATACATTTTCCAAAGGGATGAAAAAACAGCTGGCATTGCTCTGCGGTATTTGTTCCGGCACGAAATATTTGCTTTGCGACGAGACTTTTGACGGATTGGATCCGGTGATGCGGCAGGGCATAAAAAGTATTATTGCGAAGGAAATGGATGGCCGGGGGCTGACGCCGGTAATTGCTTCCCACAACTTGCGGGAACTGGAAGATATCTGCGATCATGTGGGGCTGCTGCATAAGGGAGGTGTGCTTTTGTCCAAAGACTTGGAGGATATGAAGTGCAATATACAGAAAATACAGTGTGTTTTCCGGTCGCAGGAAGACGGGGAAAAGGCGATGAAAGGGTTGGACATTATAAGGCAGGAGGAACGGGGGTCTTTGCATACGCTGACCGTGCGTGGCGGAAGGGAAAAAATCATTGCCCATTTCGCCACGGTGGATACCGTATTTTTTGAGGCACTGCCTCTGTCTTTGGAAGAGATATTCATCAGTGAAACGGAGGTGGTCGGTTATGACATCAAAAAACTCATTCTTGGCTAATCTGAAGGAAAACAATAAGAGAAGGGCATGGCTGTGGATTTTGTCGTGGCTGTTTTGGTTTGTTTATTATCCGGTGGGAATGGTGATGGTCATAAGCCGGCAGGAAACGGTTCGGCTGGCACGCGGGTATTCGGAGAAGATGGCGGAAGAGCATCTTCTGGAGGCCGTAAGGGTTTGGCTCCTTTCCGGCAATAGGATATATATGCTGATTGTCAGCCTGATTGCAGTAATCTGCGCCGTACAAGGGTTTTCTTATCTGTACAGCAAAAAGAAAGTGGATTTTTATCATAGTGTTCCGGTGAAAAAATCCAGAAGGTTCGCAGTGATTTATCTGAACGGGATATTTATTTTTCTGCTGCCGTATATGGCCTGCTTTTTGCTGGCGATACTGCTGGCAGGATTAAACGGAGCCATGGGCGGAGACAATGCGTCTGCCGCTCTGACTGGGCTGCTCCGTACGGTAATGCTGTTCCTTGGAACATATGGGCTGGCGGCTGTTGCAGTCATGATGACGGGGAACTTGGTCATTACGGCATTTGCGGTCACTGTTTTTATGGTCTATGAGTTTGTGCTGAGATTGCTGCTGCATAGTTATTGCGGACATTTTTACAAATATTTTTCCGTAGAGTCAGTAAACACAGTGCCATTTTTCTCCCCCATCGGTCAGATGGTGATCAGCGTTGACCGTATGGGCAAAGCATCTTCCTGGTCGGCAGCCATTCCTAATTTTTTGTTGGCAGCGGTAATGGCCATTGTTTTCGCATGGCTGTCTTGGTTCTGCTACAAAATAAGGCCGGCAGAGGCAACGGGGAAGGCTATGGCGTTCCCAAAGACAAAGGGGATCGTGAAAATATTGCTGGTGATACCTTTTTCGTTAGGCACCGGAATGCTCGTTCAGGATTTGATAGGGGAAACCCCTTATGGGATGATGATATTCGGGATGGCTTTGGCGGTAGTTGTGGGCAGCTGTGTGATAGAGGTAATTTATGAAGCGGATATACGGGCTATATTTCATAAGAAGTATCAGATATTGGCCGCCGGGGGAGGAGTGGCATTGATTTTCCTTACATTCAGCTGTGATTTGCTTGGGTTTGACCGTTGGGAGCCGGATCCGGATAAGCTGGAGGATACGGTGGTTCTGTTTATGGGGGATATGTATGGCGCCGCTTATCTGGATACAGATCTCAATTCGGTAAATAATAAAGAGCATTTTCTGGCAAAGCCGGGAATCCGCGATCATGAGGCAATCTGCGAGTTGTCTGCCCGGAGGTCGGAAGAAGGGGAGGTATGGTGTACGATGGCATACCGGATGAAAAGCGGAAGAGTGGTCTGGCGGAATTTTGCGCTGAGCGGAGAGGAAGAGGAACTGCTGAACCGTGTGGTGGGCAGCAGAGAATATCGGGAGGCGCAGTGTCTGTTGTTTGACGAGGAAATCTATGAGGTGATTAAGAAACAGGAAATTACGGATTTCTGTTTCAGTACCGGGTTCTGGAAGGAAAACCTGCCGCTGTCGGATATGGATGTGTTCAGGGAGGCATATCTGAAGGATTTGGAAAAAAGGGATTATTCCATGCTGAAGAAAGAATTTGTCTGCGGAAAAATCAGTTTTAGTGCCGTCAAAGAAATGGAGGACGGGTATATGGACAGGACTTTCTGGTATGAGATTTATCCTTCTTATACGAATACGCTTGCCTTTCTGGAGGAAAGGGGGCTTTCCGGAGACGGTTATCTGGACGTAGATATGGTAGAAAGCATAACAGTGAAGAACAGGCATACGGAGATGTATGCGCCCGAAACCGGAAATGGAGATATGGCAGCGGCCATGGCAGACGTGAAGAATTATGCAGTGACGAAGGTATTTAATGATGCAGAACAGATCAGGGAATTGGCGGATGCCCTATATCCTAATGAATTTGACACTTACTGGATGCAGGAGGGGGCAATCAGCGAGGATTATGAGGTGACGGTACAGTATAAAAACGGACTGACGGATTCTTCTTATTACCGTGGGAACGAATATGCCAGGCTGATTGCCGACAGAATTCCCGCATGGCTGGAACGGGAAACGGCATATGAATGAAGGGAAGACGGCATATTCCTGTATTATAACGGATGCAGCATGACCATCCGCAGAGTCTGGTAGTTAAAGCATACCGATAAACCGATGCAGGGCATGCCGAAAAATTATTTTCTTAATTTGCCGTTCATATTCGGAAAAATAGCTGCGGGAAATGTCATTAAAAAATTATGGCGTTTCCCGTATTTTAACTGTTGTAAGATTATCCTTATTACTGTTTTCCGTGAATGAATTTTTTAAAAGGCTTTGGTTATAAATAATATAGGTATAGCGCAGCTGCGGCAAGGAAGATTCTGCATCTGTATGCGGCAGAAAGCGATGCAGGTTAACAGGAGTCTGTGCAGGGGCGAAGACACGTTTTGAGATGTCTCAAAGTAAGGCTGTACAGGCATACGGTTTGTGAAAGGAGCAGGTGAATGATGAACCTATATTATGGTATTACCGATGTCCGTGGGAGGGAGATTTTGGATTCCAGAGGAAACCCTACGGTAGAAGCGGAAGTGATTGTGGAAGGAAGCATTACAGGGCGGGCGGCAGTGCCCTCCGGTGCCAGCACGGGCCGTTTTGAGGCGGTGGAACTGAGGGACGGGGAGACTAGGTATTTTGGCCTTGGCGTGCGTAATGCGGTGAAAAATATCAATACTAAGCTGAAGGATGCCTTGGTGGGGAAAAATGTATTGGATCAAGGGCTGATAGACCGGATTCTGCTTGAGACGGACGGGACGGAAAATAAAGGGAATTTGGGAGCCAATGCTACGTTGGGCGTATCCATGGCATGTGCCAGGGCTGCGGCGGAAGCATTGGAAATCCCGCTGTACCGCTATTTGGGCGGCGTTCATCCGCGGCTGCTGCCAGTTCCCATGATGAATATTTTAAACGGCGGGAAGCATGCGGCAAATACGGTAGATTTTCAGGAATTTATGATTATGCCCGTGCAGGCGGAAAGTTTTGCGGACGGGCTTAGAATCTGTGCGGAAATATATCATAATCTCAAAAAGATACTGAATGACAGGGGGCTGTCTACCGGAGTGGGAGACGAGGGCGGTTTTGCGCCGGATCTGCCGGATGCCGGGGCGGTGCTGTCGCTGATTGTGGAAGCCATTGAGACAAGCAAGTATATTCCGGGACAGGATATAAAAATCGCGTTGGATGTGGCAAGCAGCGAGCTTTACAATGAAAAGACAGGCATGTACCATTTTCCCGGGGAAAGCAAACTGAGCGGAAGCGAAGTGGTGAGGGATACTGCGGAAATGATAGCTTATTATGAGGAACTGATTGAGAAATTTCCCATTGTGTCCATAGAGGACGGGCTGGCGGAAGACGATTGGGACGGCTGGAAGGAACTGACAAAACGTCTGGGCGGTCAGATTCAGCTGGTGGGGGACGATCTTTTCGTCACCAATACGAAACGGCTGGACGCTGGGATAAAGCTTGGTGTGGCCAATGCCATTTTGGTTAAAGTGAATCAGATCGGGACAGTGTCCGAGGCGATGGAAGCGATTGAGATGGCGCACAAAAATGCGTACCGTGCGGTAATTTCCCACCGCTCGGGGGAGACGGAGGATACTTTTATTGCGGATCTGGCGGTGGCGGTCAATGCCGGTCAGATAAAGACGGGCGCACCCTGCCGTTCCGACCGGATTGCCAAGTATAATCAGCTGCTGCGGATTGAGGAAGAATTGGGGGAAGCGGCGGCTTATATGGAACCGTTCCGGAAAATATAGCATGTCAGCCAGAAGGGGTGGCTGCCGGAAGCAATCAGCAGATTGCTCTGTCCGGCTTAGCCGCCATGGGCTGGCGGTGCCCGCTGAATGGCATGGCCGTGTGGACAGCACCCCCATCATAGGATTGCCAAGAAAAATTCTTATGGAAATAAATTTTCGGTTCTGTGAAAAATTCCCTAAAATACTTGAAAATGTCACGGCTATGTGCTAAAGTAAAATATGCATGTACCAATGCATGCATCTTAAGAAAGGAGCAGGAACAGTAAAATGCAGGCTTTAAGGACTATATTATTGATTGTATTTATTATAATTTGCATAGCGCTGGTTATATTAGTATTGATGCAGGAAGGTAAATCGGCAGGATTGGGAGCGATCAGCGGTGCGGCCGAAACATATTGGGGAAAGAATAAAGGCCGTTCCATGGAAGGAACTCTTGTAAAGGTGACTAAGTTTTTGGCGGTTGGGTTTATTGTTTTGGCAGCAATACTGAATCTGAATGTATTTTAAGGCAGATACAAAAGCGCTCTTGCATAGGTGAGGGTGCTTTTTTTAACGGCAGAACGGAGGACGGCATGGAGAAAGAATTATTGGAAAAAAGAAAGAAATTAATATGCGAACTGATAGAGGATGAACTATATATTCCTATGAAAGAAAAGCAAATGGCTGCTTTCATGCAGGTGGGAAGGGAGGAACGTGAGGAATTCCGCCAGGTGCTGGGGGAATTGCTGCGGGAAGGGAAAATCAGCGTGACCGCCAAAGGGAAGTATGTGAAGCCGGATGCGGATTTGCTGACAGGCACTTTTATCAGCAATATAAGAGGTTTTGGCTTTGTGGAGGTGCCGGGAAGGGCAGAGGATTTATATATTCCGGAAACAAAAGTGAACGGTGCGTTTCATAACGATACGGTGCAGGCCAAGATGCTGCCAGGGCAGAGGGGGAAACGCCAAGAGGCGGAAATTGTGCGTATCGTCCAGAGGGGAATGACGCAGGTTGTGGGAATTTATCAGAAGTCAAAGAATTTTGGTTTTGTCATTCCGGACAATATGAAGCTGCCTACGGATATTTTTGTTCCCGCTGAGCGTTCTAAGGGAGCCGTGGATGGGCATAAGGTAGTGGTGGAACTGACGGACTATGGGGATGACAGAAGGAAACCGGAAGGGAAAGTGGTGGAAATTCTAGGGCATGTGAATGACCCGGGGGTGGATATCTTATCTATTGTGAGGAATTTCGGGCTTCCGATGGAGTTTGAGGAGAAAGTTTTAAAGCAGGCACAGCGTGTAGCGTCCGAAGTATCGGAAGCAGATATGCTGGGACGGGAAGACCTGAGGGATGTGCAGATGGTGACGATAGACGGTGAGGATGCGAAGGACCTGGACGATGCGGTCAGCCTGTCGAAAGAGGGCGGGAATTTCCTGCTGGGCGTGCATATAGCGGACGTGACGAATTATGTGCAGGAGAATTCTTCTTTGGACAGGGAAGCCTTGAAGCGGGGAACAAGCGTATATCTGACGGACCGGGTAATTCCCATGCTGCCCCATGCGCTGTCCAATGGCATCTGTTCCCTGAACGAAGGGCAGGACAGGCTCGCCTTAAGCTGTATTATGAAGATAAGCCCGGAAGGGGATGTGACAGATTACCGCATCGTGGAGTCCGTCATCCGGGTGGACCGGCGGATGTCATATACAAGCGTAAAGAAGATATTGGAAGATAAGGACGAGGAAGAGAGCAGGAAATATGAAAAGCTGATGCCTATGTTCTTTCTGATGGAAGAATTGGCGGGAATACTTAGGGCAAGGAGAAAGAAACGTGGCTCCATTGATTTTGATTTTCCCGAGACTAAGATTATCTTGGACGAAGAAGGACATCCTTTGGAGGTGAGGCCTTATGAAAGGAATACGGCCACAAAAATTATAGAGGATTTCATGTTGCTGGCCAATGAGACGGTGGCACAGCATTTCTATTGGATGGAGATGCCTTTTGTATATAGGACTCACGATAACCCGGATCCGGAGAAGATACAGCAGCTGGGCGTATTTATCAGTAATTTCGGATACGGCATCAAGACCAGGCAGGAGGAGATACACCCGAAGGAAATACAGAAGCTGCTCGGGAAAATAGAAGGGACGCCGGAGGAGGCACTGATTAGCCGGCTGGCTCTGCGCAGCATGAAGCAGGCGCGGTATTCCGTGGACTGTACGGGGCATTTCGGCCTTGCATGCCAGTATTACTGTCACTTCACCTCTCCCATCCGAAGATATCCGGATCTGCAGATTCATAGAATTATAAAGGAACAGCTGCGGGGACGGTTAAAAGAAAACCGCATACAGCATTACGAAGAGATTCTGCCGCAGGTGGCCGATCATTCCTCCAAGACAGAGCGCAGGGCGGACGAAGCGGAGCGGGAGACGGATAAGCTGAAAAAGGCGGAATATATGGAACAGCATATCGGTGAAGCTTTTTCCGGAGTGATTTCCGGCATTACGGCTTGGGGGATTTATGTGGAACTGCCCAATACCATTGAGGGGCTGATTCATGTTTCAAACCTGAGAGGGGACTATTTTGTGTATGACGAGGCAAATTATGAGATGGTAGGCCGGGACACCGGAAAGAAATATAAGCTGGGACAGCGGATTCCGGTCATCGTGGAAGGCACCGACCGTCTTACGCGGACTGTGGACTTTGTGGAGGACGAAGGAGTCTGACGGGATTCTGTTAAGCAATAAATGAAGGGAAGGATATTGGCAATGGGCGAGACAATGAAACTGGTGGCAAATAACAAAAAGGCTTACCATGACTATTTTATAGAAGATAAATATGAGGCGGGAGTTGTGCTTCACGGCACAGAGGTAAAGTCCATGCGCCTAGGGAAATGCAGCATTAAGGAAGCTTTTATCCGCATTGAGAACGGGGAAGTATTTGCCTATGGGATGCATGTCAGCCCTTATGAAAAGGGAAATATATTCAACAAGGATCCGCTCCGGGTAAAGAAGTTACTGCTGCACAAGCAGGAAATTAATAAATTGGCGGGAAAAATTGCGGAAAAGGGGTATACATTGGTTCCTCTGCAGGTATACTTTAAAGACGGGAAGGCCAAAGTGGAAATCGGATTGGCGAGAGGCAAGAAGCTGTATGACAAGCGGCAGGACATAGCGAGGAAGGATCAGCGCAGGGAGGCGGAAAAGGAATTAAAGTTAAAAATTAGGGGATAACTGATTGCATCTTCCGGTGATTTGGTATATAATATAGAAAGTAACCGGAAAACCGGAAGAAACTGAATAAGGGATAGTAAAGGTTTCGACAGGGGCCTTGCAGCTGGAGAAGCTATCCGCAGGCGATGCGTCAAATCGCAAATCTAAATATAAACGCTGAAGATAATTTAGCATACGCTGCCTAATGGCAGCTGTCCGACTTAGTGCACCTACACATTAAGACCCGGGCATCGACGATGTAGGAAACGACATAGGCAAAGCTTTGAGCCTATGGGCGTAATATGAAGCTACTGAATATATTGGGCTGTCAATTTCCCAATATAGGAGGGAATGAAATATAATTGACTATGATAGTAGAAGGACAGGGAATGGGTCTTTGGACGCGGGTTCGACTCCCGCCTATTCCATGTTTGGGAAACCCCGTAAATGATATGCTCCCCATATAGTAGACAATGGAAATATCCAAAAACTATC
>CAJUIM010000133.1 GCA_910586275.1 uncultured Lachnospiraceae bacterium
AATCCGGGACAGGCACTCCCGCTGCCGCCGTCCCGCAAAAAAATCCCTCCCGTGCGTCCGCCTCTCAACACAACATTCAGGCTGAACTGTTACTTTATCCGAGTTAAAAACATACAAACTTATTGTTTTTCCGGTATTGGTTTGATATAATTTAATTGATAACGTATAGAATTTTGAAATGATAGCAAGTATATTTTGTGTATTGTTTTAGATTCCTATATCGCTCTTAAAGTAGATAAATACAGATATAGTTGAAAGGATGTGTTTTTATGGCGTATGATACGTTAGTCAGAGAAGCGAAAGACCTTCCAGAAGATATGATAGAGCAGGTAATTGATTTTATGAGATTTTTGAAATACGCTTCGAAAAAAGAGCAGACAAAGCATTCTATAAGTAATAATATTACATTTCGCAGAACGGTAAATCCGTTAGCGGATGAATTTATTTCTATGGCAGAGGATTTTGACGAAACACCAGAATGTTTTAAGGAGTATATATAATGTATCTATTGGACACCAATGCCCTCTTATACTTTTTATATGATAGCGGAAAACTTTCAAAAAGAGCATCAGACATAATTTACCATAGTGATGAAAGAATCAATGTAAGTATTGTTTCTATGTGGGAAATTGCGATTAAGTCAAGCATTGGGAAATTGGAAATTAAAAGTTCAATTTCTAAAATTGCGGAAACTTGTGAGAACGAGCAATTTGATATTCTTCCTATAAAACCGTTTCATCTGGACGAAATCGGACAACTTCCTGCGATTCATGGAGATCCATTTGACCGGCTGATTATTTCACAGGCCGTTTCAGAGAATCTTGTGATTATTACGAAAGACGGAACAATACCGATGTATAATGTTGAGGTTTTATGGTAACACTTAAGCCGCAGCCCGCGTCTTAAGTGAATGGCATTGTAAAAATAAAGGCATTTCAAGGAAATTAATTCTTTGAAATGCCTTTATTTTTATTGAAATCTAAAATAGGTTTTAGGCTATACTCCGTTTCCGTTAAGCGTGGCGGCACTTCCGGACTTTCCAACGGTCGCTGATCAGCATCAGCGTTGTTTCCACACTTTACGTTTTCTCTATATCGTTATATTATTAATCTTGCAGGCGGGAAAAAACAAGCCACAAAAATAAAATAGAATTTAGGAGGATGCTATGACACAGACAGAAAGACTTATTTATCTGATAAACTATCTGCAAAGTGAAAATGAAGAATTAAATTCAATAGATATTCCTGCACAGGACGAGGCAAGGAAACGTCTGTTACGTTCCCTTATGAACATCCGGCAGCCCAAAGCAGTGTCAAAAGAATTTCTGGAAGTGCAGGATGCATATTTACAGGAAGAATGTAGGGAAAAAGGTATGATTTCATTGTCGGATATTCCGCCGGCCAGGCCGGGAATTTATCTATGGCAGGGCGATATTACCCGCCTGTCCGTAGACGCTATCGTAAATGCGGCTAACAGTACCCTGTTAGGCTGTTTCGTACCCTGTCACGGGTGTATAGACAATGCGATTCATTCTGCTGCAGGTGTAGGGCTTCGTCTGGAATGTTCCCGCATCATGGAAGAAAAGCATTCCACGGAAAAGCAGAAAACGGAAGAGCCTGTGGGAAAAGCAAAAATCACAAAAGCCTATAATCTTCCATGCCGTTACGTTCTTCACACGGTGGGCCCGATTATCCACGGGGCAGTTACCGAGAAAGACCGAAAACTGTTAGCAGACTGTTACCGTTCCTGTCTGGAACTTGCAGCAGCCTATCAGCTGAAAAGTATCGCCTTTTGCTGTATCTCTACGGGAGAGTTTCATTTTCCCAACGAAAAAGCTGCCGAAATAGCAGTGCAGACGGTACAGGACTATCAAAAGGAAAAGAAAGACAGTCCGGAGGTGGTTTTTAATGTATTTAAAGACAGCGACTATAGAATCTACAGGCAGCTATTGGGATAATGCGCAGGTTCGGCATCCAGCTTACGGCAAACGCATTTTAAATGATAAAAGTTCATAAGGAGGTGGTATCATAGGTAAAATAATATTGCTGATCCTCCACAAATTGTGACGCGCATCTGCCGGAAAGCAATTTTCAAACACGCTCTGGGAATTCGAGTTCTGTTATCGTAAAACATTTCATATTGACATGGTACGTTGTAAAAGTATATAATAAGTACGTTTTAAAGGTATATGCAAATTACGTTTAAAACATTAATAGAGAGGCTGTAGAGAAGGTTTGAAATGTTTTCCCGGGTATTTTTAAGAGGCAGCACGCCGAGTGCCGGGGAGAGGCAGGAGAAGAGGGAAATGTATAGGAATACGGAAGAATTATTGCAAAGTCCAATGGAACATTCCGTTTTATATTATCGGAACGGATGGCTGGGAGGAAAAACAATCAGAAAATCTTTGGGATATTGGGTTTTATATAAGATGGCTCCGCCTTCGGTGAAGGCAATCCTCCGGAAGGAGGAGATAGGGAATGCAGAGTATCAGGCAGCTTCGGAAAAACTGTATCTTTCCGGCCGTCTGGGTCTTGGGGCATGGGGGCGGTGCGTGAAGGAATGGATCAGGTTCAAGTCGGAAAAGAAAACTCCGGTAATTCCGTCAGTGCAGAGAAATGTTTCGGTGAGCGGGCAGGAAGAACTTCTTGGGCAGATGCGGGACAAATATGAAGCCATGGGGGGAGATAAGAACAGGGTCTGGATTTTTGATGCAGGCAACAGATTCCTTGGAAATCCCAAATGGCTTTTTCTCTATGTAAATAAATATCGGCAGGATATTCTGGCCTGTTGGATGTCGGATACGGAAGAAGCCGTGAACCGTGTGCGGAATCTGGGGTTTTATGCATTCCTTTACGGGACAAGGGAAGCGGAAGCGGTGAAAGATATGGCCGGGGTCTATGTGGTGGAAAATGTGAAGGAACATATTCCGGCAGGATTGGAACATACGAAAATGCTCAATCTCTTTCATGGGGTGGGCTGTAAACGTATTGAGAGGAATGTCCGAAATCCCTTTTTTGGAAATAAAATAGCAATTAAATATATAAATTATAATGATTATTATTTAAATAATCAATTGCTTCTTGTAACTTCACCGTTCATAGAAAAAGATTTTTCTTTTCAGTTAGGGGTAGATCAAAATAAGCTTGTGCGTGCAGGCTATCCCAGATGTATCTATCAGAAATACTTTGAGCCGGTATACACCTTTCAGAGAAATCTTTTGCAAGAAAAAGGGATGCCGGAAACTACGGTGCTGGCAGTATATGCCCCTACTTACCGTTACAGCGGCATTCATTACTTTTTTTCAAAAGCCATCCCGTCCATGGAAAGGCTGAATGAAGTATTACGGGAAAAAGGCATCCTGCTTATCCTGAAGTTTCATCCGTTTATGGAAGCGGATCCGCAATATATGGCAGCTTGGGAAAGGGAAGAGAAATATTCCAATCTGATCTTTTGGAGAAACGAGGATGATTTCTATGAAATCATGCATGAGATTGATTTGGCAATTGTGGACTATTCCTCTATCTTTACGGATTTGGCGGCAGCGGGAGTGGAACACTTTATCCGTTATGTGTTTGATTATGAAGAGGAAAAAGACAGGCTGGATTTAATGTATGATTATTTTGAAGTTACGGCAGGAAGAGTATGCCGGAATTTTGAGGAACTGTTGGCGGGAATCGGACAGTATGGCAGGGAGGCGGATTCGGAGAAGACAGAACGGATCAGGCAGCTATACTGGGAATATTCGGGCAGGGATTCCATGGAAAAGATCATCCAATGCACGCTGGATTATAAGATAGAGGAAAAAGCACTTCCGGTTTTATATAGCTATGATATTTTTGATACGGTATTTACGCGTAAAACGCTGTCGCCGGAGGGCATCTTTTTTTATGTGCGTGAAAAAATGGAGCAGGAGCCGGGCATGGCTTTTCCGCGCACACTGGTGAAAAGATATCCTGAGATTAGGAAATCCTGTGAAGCGAACGCCAGATTCCGCAGAGTCAGGAAGATGGAAAACGAATGGGATAGGAGGGAAATTTACTTCGAAGAAATTTTTGACAATATGCGGCAAGTGTATGGTTTGAACGAAACGCAGTGCGCCCGTTTAAAGGAATGGGAATTGGAAGCGGAACTGGACAATGTACTGCCCATAGAGGAGCGGATTGTAGAGATAAAGAATCATTTGGTGAAGGGGGAAGACGTGGTATTTATCAGCGATATGTATTTGCCGAAGGAACAGATTCGGAAAATGCTCTGCAAGGCAGATGCTTCTTTGGAAAAGGTGCCGCTTTTTGTCTCCAGTGAACTTGGCGTGCAGAAGACCACGGGGAAGCTTTATTTGGAGGTATACAACAGCTTTGACTTTTATAAATATAAAGAATGGATACATACCGGGGATAATGTTTTTGCGGATCAGACGCAGCCGCGCAAGCTGGGCATAAGGACAAGGAATGTTCCGGCATATAAGTTCAATGCGTATGAAGAGGCTTTGGTGGAGACGCTGGATTCCTATGACGGTTATCTGATTGCCGGCAATTTGGCTAGGTTCCGCTATGCCCATACAAATAAGAAAGAGATTTTTGCGCGGAATTATGTATCTTTCTATTTCATTCCGTATATATCCTGGGTATTGCGGGATGCAGTCAAACGAGGATACCGGCATCTGTATTTTGTGGCAAGAGACGGCCACCATTTAAAGAAAATAGCGGATATTTTGATCGGGGGGGGGTACCCGATTCAGACAAGCTATCTGTACGCATCGCGTAAGACATGGAGAATACCGTCCTATGTCAAAGAGGTGGATGAGGAATTCTTTTCCGCCTATGGGGATTTTGTGGAAATCGGCACAGTGAAAGGATTTTTAAAAGCGGCGCAGTTAAGTCCGGAACAGTTTGCGGAAATGTTTCCGGAACAGGTGCAATATTTGGAACAGGAATACCTTACGACGGCAGAGAAATGCAGCCTGACGGAGGAATTGCGTATTTCGGCGCAATACCGCACATATCTCTTAGGGCTGGCGGCGGAAAGGCGGGCAGCGGGAGAGCGGTATCTGCGTCAGGAAATGAATTTTGAGGAAAAATTTGCCATAGTGGAATATTGGGGAAGGGGATATACACAGGACTGTTTTGTCCGTATTGTGGAAAATATGCTTCAGCGAAAACAGGATGTTCCGTTTTACTATGTCAGAAGCATTGACGGCACGGAAGGCAGTTCCGTAAAGTATAATTATTCGGCCAATACGACACCGCTGCTTTTTGCGGAATCGCTGTTTTCCAATATCTCTTATAAAAGCGTTGCGGATTATGCGGAAGGGGCGGACGGAACCGTGAAGCCGGTTCTGGAAAACAGGGCATACGACAAGGAACTGTTTGAGGCAATGGAGCGGTATCTGGCGGAAATGTGTTCCGTCATGGATCATATCGGCCTGACGGAGAGGGAACAGACAGAGAGGGCTTTGTTTGAATTTTCCCTGAATTATTATGCGGGACACCCGGAAGACGAGATACTGGCGGATTGTCTGGGGCCTTTGACGGATGCGGTAGCCGTAAACGGGGAATTGTCGCAATATGCACGGGAAATCAACGTAAATGACATGGAAAGAATAAGCAGAGGGGAAAATGCCGTGTATGGCTCCAGGGATCCGGCTCTGTCCTATTCCCGCAGTACGGCAGAAATACAAAACAGGCTGGACGAAATCTATCAGGGAAAAGAGAATCTGTTCTGTGCGGAAAAAAAATTGAATGCCTCCCAGGTAAGCACGGGGCGGAAAATGGAGGAGAAGCTGAAAGCTTACGACAGAGCAGCCGTAGAAATGCAGAAGCTGTACGAAAAAAATGCGGCCATGTGGGAAGTGAATCCTCATCGGCTTCTGATACTGACATCCGATTATGAAGGAGAGGAATTTTACAGCCTGAGAAAAGCGCTGGCGGGGAATCGGAAGATGGATGTATTTGTGCTCCGGATTACAAAAAATACATGCAGTGATACGGAAATGCAGGAAATTGCCACGGCGCGGTTTATCCTCACTTCCTCCAACATGGAACTTCTGAGCATGCTGCGGCTCCGTAAGGAAACGGAAGCAATACAGATAATGAATATCGCATTTCCGTATATTAAGATAGGAAAGAGCAGGCAGTACAAGATAGAAAAGGAAGGGGAATATACGGCGCGGAAGCTGCGGAGCCGATATGCCTGCGTGCCCATTGCGTCATATAATTTGACAAAGACGATTACGGAAGCCTACGGATTGGAGAAAGAGGCATGCTGCATGGCAACGGGCAGCTGTGTGACGGATGTTTATTTTTGTCCGGAATATAGGAAAAAGGCAGCAGATAAACTGAAGAAGCTGCTTCCGAAGACGGCAAAGAAGAAAAAAATCATTGCCTATATGCCGCTGCACAGATACCGCAATGCCGGCTGCAGCTATTTGCAGCTATTGGATCTGAAACGTCTGACGGAATTGCTGGGGACGGAATATATTATTCTTTTTATGCCGGAAGGAAGAAGCAGAAAAGACATACCAGAGGAATATTTCCGTTTGGACAGAGTGTTTTTCCTTGAAGGTAAAATGACAATCCGTGAACAGCTGATGGCTGCGGACATTATTGTGGGGGATTATAGGCATACTTTTTTTGAGTCGGCGCTGCTTTCCAAGCCTATTTATTGTACGGCAGCCGACTACGGAAAGGTAGAGAGGGAGAGCCAGGTATATTATCCTTTCACGGAAGTCCGGCCGGGACCGATTGTGGGGGATGCAGACCAACTGGCGGCTATGATTCGGGAAGCCGATTCTTATGACTGTGAATGGAGGGAAAAATTCAGGGAACGTTACTTAGGGAACTGCCGGGGAGATGCCGCGGAGCAGCTGATCCGGTATCTTGAGGCGGAAATGGAAAACGGGACAGGAAAGGGAGGGACAGGATGCGCTATTTAATCAGAGGCGGCATGATGCCGGGAGCGGAAGAGGAAATATCGGAAGTAATAAAGCATGATTTTATAGGGAGCAATGCGGGAAATATGCTGTATTTATATTCTGTCTGCAAATCCTTGCACACGGCCGGTTCTTTTCTTGCCGTGGATCATTATCATGGGGAGGGGAACAGGTTTACCGATCAGGATATTGATTATATCAATTCCCAGTATGATGCTTATATCGTTCCGCTGGCGGATGCTTTCCGCAATGATTTTGCCGGAAAACTGAGGATATACAGTAAGCTGTTCCGCAGGCTGACTATTCCCTGCATTGTGGCGGGAGTGGGGCTTCGGGCACCATATGAACCTATGCTGCATAAGAAATTTCCTTTTGACGAAGCGGTAAGGGAATTCATGAATGCGGTTCTGGAAAAATCATCGGTGGTGGGAGTGCGGGGAGCGATAACCGGGGAATATTTAAGAAATCTTGGATATAAGGAGGAAACGGATTATAAAGTGATCGGATGCCCTTCCATGTATGCTTTTGGCAAATCTTTAAGGCAAAAAGAACTGTATTTAGAGAAGGAAGCAAGGATATCCGTTAATTTCGGAGTACATACGCCGGTAGGAGCCAGGGCTTTTCTGCTGAAGCTATGCGGGGAATATGAAAACAGCCAGTATGTGGCACAGCGGACGGAGGAACTGATTACTCTGCATACGGGGCTTGCCAACTTGGAGGTTCCTATTCCTTATTATCCTTCGGATTTCCGTCATCCTCTTTATCAGGAAGATAAAGTCAGGTTTTTCCTCCGTGCGGAAAGCTGGTTTGAGAACTTAGGCCATTGCAATCTGAGCATTGGCGGAAGGCTGCATGGAAATATAGCGGCTGTCCTTGGCGGGACGCCCGCCGTTTTCTTCGCAGGGGATGCCAGAATGCGTGAACTGACGGATTATCACGGTTTTGCTTCCATTGCGGCGGGGAAGATACATATGGAGGATTCCTTGGAAGAGCAGGTTGCGAAAGCGGATCTTCGGGAATGCCTGCGGAGGCAGGAAGCCAATTTTATGCGTTATGTGGACTTTCTGGATAAGAACCGACTGACCCATGTTTGGAACGGCAGGGAGCAGGGAAGTTCATGGGGGAGCCGTGGGGACGGAACGGTGCCGTCCGTGCTGCATGAAACACTTCCGGTCTGTGCCGATAGGGCGAGCCGGGTATATTTCCATAAGCTGAAGCGGGAGACGGCAAAATGCAACAAAGCAAAGGAAAAAGCGGGAAAGGATGCGGCATGCAGGAAAGAACTGGAGAGACAGGTTCAGCGGCTGACGCAGAAGGAAGAAATTTTAAGGGGGGGGGTAATAAGCTTCCCGGCTGCTTTCCGTATCCTGCCGCCCCGGGCGTGCTGGCCTGCGCCTGATCTGCTTCACGGCATATATCAGGACGGAAGCCTGCGGGTAAACGGAATTCTGTTTACCCAGAAAGAACTTATGCAAGTCATAAGGCCGCTGTGCGGCAGTGCATCGGAAGAATGGGGAATGCTGAATGCCATGCTCTATTTATATGAGACGGATGCGGCGTTCAGCTTATTGTCATTGATGGAGCACGGGCAGGAATTTGGTTTCTCGGAAGATGAGTACGGGAAAGTGCAGGCATCTTCCGTGGCTGCCGTATTTTCGGAACCGGTTTATCTGGAAGAAGGGATAGAGCGGCAGTATATTTCCCTTTATGGGCAGAGTACATGGGACTGTGCAAAAAAAATTATAGCTGCGGAGTTTGGATGGAAGGAAGAATATTTTCATATAAAAGAACTGCCGGCTCATAATACATTTCTGATGAAACGGACTGTGTTCCGAAGTTTTATGGCATGGATCATTCCCGTTATAAATGAAATATGCGGACAAGTTTCCCCGGATGAAGCGAAACGACTGCCCGAATTGGCAAAGCGGCTGCTGGCCATATACTTTTATGCCAAGAAAAATGAAATTGTGTACGGATTCTGTACGGTCTGAATGTGGGGCGCATGCAGAGGCAGAGGTGCTTGCAGAAGCAGAAATGCTTGCAGAAACGTAAATTTTTCAGACAAGCTTTCGCTCAGCGGCAAACGCAGCGGTACTAAGGCACTAAAATACAGTGCCTAA
>CAJUIM010000134.1 GCA_910586275.1 uncultured Lachnospiraceae bacterium
GACACCCGAGGGGAAATGGGCAGGGATGCCCATTTCAGTCCGATGCGGCATGGATGCCGCTTGAGGACGACCGCAGCTTGTGACACACTTTCTCATTCTGCTTAGAAACCTCCAGCCGAAAAAAGTGCACGGAAAACCGGGACAGGCAGTTTTGCTGCTGCCGGCCACTAAAAAAACTTACGCACGGGCGTCCGCCTCCCAACATTACATTCAGGCTGAACTGTTACGATTTTTGAGTAAAAAGCGGTATGCATATTGTCAGTTCATCCGGAAAAATGGTAAAATAGGAGACAGATGCATTCACATATGCGAGAAAGGAAGGAAAATATGAAGAGATATATTTGCATGGTCTGCGGCTATGTTCATGAAGGGGAGAGTGCGCCGAAAGAGTGCCCGGTCTGCCGTCAGCCCGGGGAGAAATTCCGGGAGGCGGCTGTGTCAGCCGATGCGGAGGGGCTTCCCGGCACCGGAGAGGGCAGGGCGGATGAGACAGGAAGCCCGTCTCAGGATTTAAGTTATGACAAGGCATATTACCGGGCAGATGAATCCTGCCGGTATATGGAAGAAATCCATCAAATGGCAGTGACCGGAAAAAGCGTCAGCGGAGCAATGGGGACGAAGATGCCTATGCCTGACTGGGACGATATTCTTCTTTTGGGGGCACAGCTGAACCCTGCGCCTTTGGACGGAGATGCTCCTGTGTCAGCCATGACGGTAATCGGGAAGCATGCAAAGAAGCCGATGATTCTGGAAAATCCGGTATATATTTCCCATATGTCTTTTGGGGCACTGTCCAAAGAAATTAAGGTGGCGCTGGCAAAAGGCTCGGCAATGGCGAAAACGGCCATGTGCAGCGGGGAAGGGGGCATTCTGCCGGAAGAGCGGGAAGCTTCCTACAAATACATATTTGAATATATCCCCAATAAATACAGCGTGACGGATGAGAATCTGCGTGCGGCGGATGCGGTGGAAATCAAAATAGGGCAGGGAACCAAGCCCGGCATGGGCGGGCATCTTCCCGGGGAAAAGGTGACGGCAGAAATCGCCCGGCTGCGCGGGAAAAAGCAGGGAGAGGATGTGCAAAGCCCAAGCAAGTTCCCGGAACTGAACTCCAAGGAAGATTTAAAGGAAATGGTAGACATGCTGAGACGGCGTTCCGACGGACGGCCCATCGGCATTAAAATAGCAGCGGGGCGGATCGAGAGGGATTTGGAATACTGCGTCTATGCAGAGCCGGATTTCATAACTGTGGACGGCAGGGGCGGCGCCACCGGATCCAGTCCCTTCCTGCTGCGTGAGGCTACCACGGTTCCTACGGTATATGCGCTGTACCGAGCAAGAAAATATTTGGATTCCGTGCATTCCGATATCTCTCTGGTAATTACCGGAGGGCTTCGTGTGTCGGCGGATGTGGCAAAGGCACTCGCCATGGGAGCGGATGCAGTGGCCGTGGCAAGCGCGGCGTTGATTGCGGCTGCATGTCAGCAGTACCGGATCTGCGGTTCGGGTAACTGCCCGGTAGGGATTGCCACACAGGATCCGGTTTTGCGGGAACGGTTAAAAATTGACCAAGCGGCGCAGAGGGTGGCCAATTACCTGAATGTGACGTTGGAGGAACTCAAGACTTTTGCGCGCATTACAGGACATTCTTCCGTGCATGGCCTGTGCGTGGATGATTTGGTGACGCTGAGCAGGGAAATTTCGGAGTTTACCAACATTCCCCACGCATAGAAAAGAGGACAATTAAAAATTTATAAAAAGATTGACCGGAAACGCAGAAGCAATTATTATTAATGTTGGAATGTATTTTATGTGTGCCTGAAAAATCTTTGTGTGAAAGAGAAGGCAGGCATGCCGGGAAAAAGAAGAGGGAAAGGTTCAATGTCATTCCGTTAAGCTTATGACGGCTTATCGGAATGACATTGTGGAAAGGTCAGTATACAGTTATGAGAGTGATTGCGGGGACGGCAAGGAGCCTTCCTTTGAAAACGCCGGCGGGGATGGAAACAAGGCCAACTACCGACCGGATCAAAGAGACATTGTTCAATATACTGCAGCCCTATCTGACGGACTGCATATTTCTTGATTTATTCAGCGGGAGCGGGCAGATAGGCATTGAAGCGCTGAGCCGCGGGGCAAGGCATGCCTACTTTGTGGAAAACGGGGCAAAAGCCTTTGCCTGTATTCAGCAGAACGTAAAATTTACGGGATTTGAAGAGAAAGCCGTTCTTATCAGGCAGGATGCAATGGGAGGGCTGACGGCCGTTCATGAGAAGGTAGCGGACATTATTTTTATGGATCCGCCTTTCGGGATGGGATACGAGGAAAAAATGCTCCGGGCACTGGCAAAGATGCCCTATGTGACCGGAGACAGCCTGATTGTGATAGAAGCTGCGCTTGGGGAGGATTTTTCCTATGTGCAGGAACTGGGATACCGGGTGGAGAGAACAAAGAATTATAAAACCAATAAGCATGTATTTATAAAAAGACAGAAGTAATCGAATGCGTGTGCCGGAAATGGCTTTTCAGGCATGCCGCAGGAAGGGGTATGGTAATTGGGAATGAAATCAGCGATTTATCCGGGCAGCTTTGACCCGGTTACTTTTGGGCATCTTGACGTAATACGTCGGGCTGCGGATATTTTTGACGAATTAACTGTAAGCGTGTTGAATAATCATTTAAAGACTCCATTGTTTTCTGTGGAAGAACGTGTTAAGATATTAGAAGAGGCGACGAAGGATATACCGAATGTAAAGATAGATTCTTTCAGCGGCTTATTAATAGACTATGCGAAGAGGAAAAACGTGCATGTGGCTATCAGGGGGCTTAGGGCGATAACCGATTTCGAGTACGAACTGCAGATTGCCCAGACGAACCGAAAACTCTCGGATGGGGACTTGGATACTATGTTTTTCACAACCAGTTTGGAATATGCGTATTTAAGTTCCAGCAGCGTAAAGGAAATTGCCAGCTTCAATGGAGATGTATCCATGTGCGTACCGGATTTTGTAGCAGAGCTTATGTATAAAAAATATGGGCATAGATAATGTTGTCCGCGGATGTTAGGGACAGCCATGGGAGACGGATATGAGTAGTAGGATTGAACAGTTAATTGATGAAATAGAGGAATATATTGACAGCTGTAAATATCAGCCGCTGTCCAATACGAAAATCATTGTAAATAAGGAAGAAATTGATGAACTTCTGCGGGAACTGCGGATGAAAACACCGGATGAGATCAAGCGGTATCAGAAGATTATCAGCAATAAGGAGGCAATCCTGAACGATGCCCGCACAAAGGCGGAGGCATTGATCAATGAGGCTACCGTACATACCAATGAACTGATCAACGAGCATGAGATTATGCAGCAGGCATATGCCCAGGCCAATGAGGTAGTCACGCTGGCGACTCATCAGGCACAGGAAATATTGGACAATGCAACGATAGAGGCGAACAATGTGCGTACCGCTGCCATGCAGTATACGGACGAAATGCTGGCCAATCTGGAGAATCTGATTGCGCAGACGGTGAACATGACAGCTTCCCATTATGAGAGTTTCATCAATAACCTTAACGGGTATGCGGAGGTAATTAGGGCCAACCGGACGGAACTGCGCCCGCCGGAGATTGACTATCTGCTGGAAGAAGAGGGCGGAGGGAACGAAGCCCTGAATTTGGACATGCTGAAATAAGCGATTGCCGCAGGATGGATAACGGATGAATGGCGGAATGATATGGATGAATATAAACGTGAGGAAAAGGCCGGTTTCACATAAAAATGGAACCGGTCTTTCTGGAGCGTGCTTGGAAATTCATTCCAGACATCTGCCGGAAAGCAATTTTCAAACACGCTCCGAAACGTGTCTGGAAATTTATTCCGGGATCTGCCATGGGGAGACTGGCTTTTGGATGTGATTTTGACAGAAAGAAACGGTTATATAATATGAAGGAATGTATTTTTAAGTATCGGAGTAAGTTGTGTTATTGGCTGTTGGCCTTGGGATTCTTTTTCTGCGTGGGACAGCCTGTCCATGCGGCAGAGCCGGTGGTGGTGGTGCTGGACCCCGGCCATGGCGGTGCTAATCTGGGGGCGGAATACGAAGACTATACGGAAAAAGAGATGACCATGGCCGTGGCCAAGGCCATGAAGGAGGAACTGGAGAAATATGAGGATATAGAGGTATATCTGACCCATGAGGGGGATAAGGATATGTCTTTGGAAGAAAGGGCGGCGTTCGCCCGGAACATGAATGCCGATTTTCTGTTCTGCCTGCATTTCAATATGTCGGAAAATCATAATCTGTTCGGGGCGGAGGTATGGGTATCCGCATTCGGCGACAAATATCAGAAGGGATATACGTTTGCCAGCGTGGAGATGGAACTGCTGGAGAAAGAGGGGCTGTATTCCAGAGGGATAAAAACAAGGCTGAATGACAAGGAGGAAGATTATTACGGCATTCTCCGCCATGCCACGGCCATGGATGTGCCGGCGGCGCTGATTGAGCATTGCCACTTGGATCAGGCCAACGATCAGGATTTTTATAATTCGGAGGAAAAGCTGAAGCGGTTCGGCATTTTGGATGCCACCGCCGTGGCAAAGTATTTCGGCCTTCGTTCCGAGATATTGGGGGTGGATTACAGTAATTATAAAAATGTGGAAGTGGCGGAGCCGGTTATGCCGGTAAAGCCCGATACGACGGAACCGGATGTCTGTGTTCTGGAAGTGGGGAAGGTGGATGCACAGACAGGGGAAGTGACATTGAACGTATCGGCGGCGGATTATGACAGCTATATCCTTTATTACAGCTACAGTTATGACGGCGGTGAGACTTTTTCCGATCTGCAGAGATGGGAACCCCGCGGCACGGATCATATTTCCTTTTCCATGAAAGTTCCTTCAGGCATTCTGGGGGAGGCGGTAGTCAATGTATACAATGGGTATGACCGGATAACGGAGAGTAATCATGTATCCTTGCCGTCCATGTATTATGAGGAAGCGGTGGAAGCGGGAAATATGTCGGCGGAAAGCAATGCAGGCAGGCAAAAAGCGGGAACGGGCAACGGGACGGAGCAAAATGCGGAAGATGCGGGGCAGACCGGGACGGAAGGGGAAGCGCAGACCGGGAATACAGGCATATCCGATGCCTCCGGATATGCCCCGGCATCGGAAACGGGGAGAGACGGAAAGGGGACTGCAGCGTCGGGAACGGACGGACCGATGCCGGGAATAACGGCAGAGGGCAGAAGCGGGCAAGCGGGAGAAGGCCAGGCGGAGGGCACGGAAGGGAATGCCCCTCGGATGACCGTGACCTATTTTCTGCAGGTATGTTTGGTCTGCGTGGCTATTCTGCTGGTGCTGGTACTGTCGGCACGTCTGATACTGGCCGGAAAGATGCGTGTTTCGTCAAAGAAGAAACGAAGAAGGAGAAAATAGGGCAAGCAATCCGTAATATACGGCTGTGGCGGCGGACAATGCCAGTTTGTGCAGGATATAGCTGCGGAGAGATAAATCGGTTTCCTTAATCATGCTGTATGTCTGTGCGATGCAGGAAAAGCCGCCGAAAGGAAGCAGGAGCAGCACAGGCAGGGGGGACGCATCCCCTACACGGCTGATTCCGCTGGTGATTTCCAGCAGGCAGTTCATCAGACTGCCGGAATCCGTACCGGCAACGGGAACGGACTTTAGGAATATCTGCGGGACAAGGTTTAACAGGTTGAACAGAATCATGTATCCTCCCAGCTTGGAAATACCGTACAGCCCGGACAGGATGGCATCGTCCAACGTATCCAGCAGCGATGTCCGGCGGTCCGGCCGGCATCGGAACTGTTCCGCCGCAGACAGTCCGTTGGGCCTGACAGGGAATCTGCCCGTTTCGTCCTTCCTGCCGGAGGCTTTCCGGGAAGGGGCGGCAATCTGCTTCCGGTATGCGGTATATCTTAATAATATGCCGTATAACAGCGGAAGCCCGTACATGCCGAAAAGATAGGGGGCTTTCCGTTTCAGCCCTAACGTAGGAAGGACAAAGCTGATAAAATAGACAGGACCGATATTGTTGCAGAAGGCCAGCAGAAAGGAGGCCTCTTTCCGGGACAGCTTCCGGCAGGAGTACATTTCGGCAATGGTCCTGGCACCCATGGGAAAGCCGCATAAGAAGCCTATTATTATGGCGTAGATGCCGTTTAAGCTGATATGCATAAGAGGCATCAGCAGAGGGCTGACTAGCCGGGCAAAATATTCCGTCAGGTTCAGGCGTACCATCATGCCCGACAGTATCATAAAAGGGAGCAGCGCAGGGATCATTTTATTAAACCAAAGCTGCAGGCCGGTCAAGGAAAAGGCAAGGCTTTCCAAAGGGTATGTCAGAAGCAGGGCAGTCAGTATAAGGAACATAAGGGTAAGGATAAAAGTCTTGATATTTTTCAAGGGAACCTCCATGCCGCCGTTTCTTTGACGGAATAAATCCGGATGAAGAATGACATGCACTTCCGGGACGGAACAATTCTTTCTTGTTAAATTATATGAGGAAAGGCACAAAATAGAAGGTGGTTTGGAGGCGAGGGATATGCTGCGTTTGGATAAATTTCTCTGTGAAATGAAAGTGGGCACGAGAAGTCAGGTGAAAAAAGAACTGAAGCAGGGGTTCGTGTCGGTAAACGGGACGGTGGTGGTAAAGCCGGAACATAAGGTGGATGAAAAGGCAGACACGATAATATATAAAGGAAAGGAACTGCATTATAAAAAATATGCATATTATATGTTAAACAAACCTGCCGGCGTGGTATCGGCCACCCGGGACAATACATGCACCACGGTGAACGATCTGCTGAAGGACACGGGGTATGAAGATCTGTTCCCTGTAGGGAGGCTGGACAAGGATACCGAGGGTCTTCTGCTGATGACAAACGACGGGGAATTGGCGCACCGGCTGCTTTCCCCCCATAAGCATGTGGCCAAGGTTTATGATGTGGAACTGAAGGAATGCCTGTCGGAGGAAGCTGTCCGCAGGCTGGAGGCAGGCGTTGACATCGGGGAAGAGCATCCTACGCTTCCGGCGAAGACGGAAAGGCTTCCGGGCAATCATATCCTCCTTACGATAACGGAAGGAAAATTCCATCAGGTGAAGAGAATGATGAAAGCGGTAGGCAATGAAACGGTTTCCCTTCGGCGGACAGCCATGGGCAGCCTGAAGCTGGATGAACGTCTGGCTCCGGGGGAATACCGGGAACTGTCGGAAGAGGAAACAAATGCTCTGCGGGGCGGTTCTGGGCAGACGGTTACGCAGCACAAGGAAGGGGGTTTGGGGTAAACATGAAGAAAATATTGTACCCGATATTCGGTCTGCTGGCTTTGCTGAGCCTGTTCATTCTCGCCTGTGTCCTCCGGCCGGATCTGTCGGATAAGGCGGCGGCTTTGCTCTATGGGGACAGGGGGACAAAAGAACAGGAAGAGGACAGGGTAGGAATTGCCGCTGCGGGAGACGGCACAGGAGACCCGGCGGCGGCAGGAACCGGTTCCGCTGCGGCGGAAGGGATGCAGGAACCGGTGGCGGCAGTGCCGAAAGGGCCGACCTCAGATGAAGTATTGGGACTGAATGCCGTACATACCGGACAGGGAAACGATAGAAGGGAGGAGCCGGCATCCGACGGGCAGGAGCAGAAGAAACCGGCGGAAGCCGTAGTGGGCAGAGGCGGCTATATGCCCATACAGGGAGAGAGCGAGCAGGTAGACGACAAAGAGGCGGAACGGCTGCGGGAACAGTATACTTATGGGGAAACAGGGGAAGGCTTGGACTTTGACCCGGAATTTTACCCATACTATGCCATGCTGGACAACGCAGGACAGGCACTGTACCGGCAGATTTATGCCAATGCCAATGCGGTAAATGCCGTGTTCAACCCGGTGCAGCAAGTGTCCCAAGGGCAGCTTAGAAATGTATTCATGGCTGTATTCAACGATCATCCGGAACTTTTCTGGCTGAATTCCGCTTATCGGGGGAAGTTTGACAGAAGCGGGAGCTGTGTGGAGATTGTGTTGGAATTTAACGAGCTCATTGACAATCTGGATGCGGCAAAAGGACGGTTTGGGGAAGAGGCGGAAAAGATTCTGTCAGGAGCCAGGAACTTAAGCACGGACTATGAAGTGGAAGTATATGTCCACAATGCCTTACTGGACAAAATATCCTATGATTTAAGGGCACCGCTAAACCAAAGCGCGTACAGCGGGCTTGTCAACGGCAAGACAGTATGCGCCGGCTATGCCCGTTCTTTCCAATACCTAATGATGCAGCTGGGAATCCCGTGCTATTACTGCACCGGCTATGCAGGAGAGGCACATGCATGGAATATCGTCCAATTGGATGGGGAATATTATAATACAGATGCCACATGGGACGATACCGATCCCAATACCTATGACTTTTTCAACAAGACCGATGCGGAGTTTAACCAAAACCACAGGCGGGAAGACTTGTCCGTCAATCTGCCCGCATGCAACGGCACATGGTATGCGAATCGGGAAAAAAGCCCCCGGGAAGGAGATAACGGCTACTTCAGCAATGCAAAGACACTGCAGCAGGCAGGGTTCAGCGAGGACAGCGTCCTTCTAGCCCTAAAAGACTATTATGACGACTGCTACCGGCAGATTATGGCCAAGGGCGGTTCCTGCACGTTCCAAAACGTAGTGGACAGCGAGAAACTATGGCTTCAATGCTATGACGCTTATAACAGCGATGCATATTCCGCCGGATACATGGATCGGGTATTTGCCGAACTGGGGGTATCCCGCTGCAACGTAGACATTCAGGCCGAACCATTGCAGGGCGGCAGATTCCTGCTCCACCATACCATAGAGTTCACGCAATAATATCCTAGTATATCGTTCGACAAATAACCGGATCAATCACTCGGGAAAGCAGGCAAGTGATTGGTGCAGTTATTTGCGCCAAATTCAGGTTACATAGCCCGCTATGCGCCCTTCCTTTGGCACAA
>CAJUIM010000135.1 GCA_910586275.1 uncultured Lachnospiraceae bacterium
GCTGCGTTTGCCGCAGAGCGAAAGCGTGTCCGAATAAAAACATCGTTCCTGACGCGGGATGCGGCTTAAATGAATGGCATGGACAAAATACTCCGATTTACGCGTTACTTTCTTAAGTATTTTCTCCGTTTTCCGCGTTCAAATCATCCTCCCAACTATATGTCCGTTTCCTGCAAATCCGGTCTGATATCCAATTTCCGCGTTAAAAAAAGAAATCCGCCCCATTTTTTTCGTTAAGTAACCAAGTTTCTGCCGGATTGTTTCTCCCGAAAAACAAATTCTTTCCATACTTAAAAACTCCTTTTTTAGCGGCATGTTTATAAATGTCCTGCTGAAGTTCTCTCCGTTCCTTTCCTATGGTTTTTCCGGAAAGTGCGTTTAAATCATGGGGCAAACACTCTTATTCCCTATCATTTTACCGGCTATAAAGAAAAAAGGAAATGTTGTTTTTATATTATATAAAAACAAACTGCCAAACCTTTCCTTTGGCACAAGTCTCCCACAAATTGTGATGCCCATCTGCCGAAAAGCCATTTTCAGACACGCTCCGGCAAAAAGGAAATTAATTTACGCGCCACTCGGATTTTCCATGGCATTATATGCATGGTCATGTTACAATAGAGTCATTCCATTTTCAGGCCATTATCAGAGGAAGGAGAGATGCAGCTATGACAGAAAGGGAAAAGATGCTGGCAGGACAGCTTTACGACTGCGGTGATGCGGAACTATTGAACCAATGGCACAAAGCAAAGGATCTTATCCGGGATTATAACGGAACAGATTCCGCAGATACAGAAGTAAAAAAACGCATTCTGCAGGAATTGCTAGGAGGGCAGGGAAAGAATCTATGGATTACCGCACCTTTTTATGTAGATTACGGAAACAATATTTATTTTGGAAACAATTGTGAAGTGAATATGAACTGTACCTTTTTAGATGACAATACTATCACAATCGGGGACAATGCTTTAATCGCCCCCAATGTTCAGATATATACGGCCTTCCACCCGACAAATGCCATTGACCGTTTCGGAGAACCTAAGGCAGACGGCTCCTTTGAATTCTGCAAAACCCAGACCGCACCCGTAACCATCGGGAACAATGTCTGGATTGGCGGCGGCGCAATCATCATGCCGGGCGTCACAATCGGAAACAATGTAGTAATCGGCGCAGGCAGCGTTGTCACCAAAGATATTTCCGATAACACCATAGCTTACGGAAACCCTTGCAGAGCCGTGCGGGAAAACAGATAATCTGCCGGTCTGACTTATTCTTTAAAAGAAGCCCTTCACCTACCTATATAGCACATAATCCTGCATTTCCCGCAGAAATCCCGCTGCCGCCAAAGCCGCGGCAGCAATATCCGGGTACTCTTTCACCACCACTCGTTTTATTGCCGGAAAAAGCTTCCCTCGTTTATATTCTCCCACGAAAAGTTTCATGCACTCTTCCAGATGCTCACCCTCAAATACACGCAGTGCTTTCCCCTGTTTTTCCATAACTGCCACAGGCAGGCCCCCCAGACAGGCGACCGCATTTCCCGGGATATTCAGAAAATTCCGCCCTTCCTTATGAGGCAATATTTTCCCCCATACCTGGACAGGATCCGCCGCATTGACCCAGACCGGCTTTTTTTCCGGATTTCGGAGCATCCTGACGACTGCCGCATAATCTTCCCGGCGGATAAACTGAGCCCCGGACATTCCGTCCACAAAATACCCTCTTCTTGCCTGCCCGGTATATTCCCATATGCGCAAGATCTCCAAAGCTTCCTGCCACGGAAGCCCGCAGGCTGCCGCCGTCTCTTTCGTAAGCACCATATAACGGCCGAAACAGTTCTCCAATTTCTTCTCTGCCGGCTGTTCTTTCAGCGGGCGGACCACATCCCATCTTCCTGCCCGCAGTGCCTTTACCTTCACATTAACACGCTGCCTGACGGAGGATTTCCTTGTCTTTTCCCTGTTCATCCACTGCCGCACCGGAATATAGCTGTCAGCATAGACAAGCCCTTTTTCCAATAAAGCCAATAGCGTATCATAGGAGGATTCATCGGGAAGCAATCCGTTCAGCGTCTGGAGAAAGCTGGCTCCCCGCTTTAAAAGAGCCTGATATATGATCCGTTCTTTTTCTTCCAGTCCTTCCCCACGTCCGTCCAAATCCGCGTCCCAGTCAATGTCCTCCTGTGCATCGAACCGCAGCCCATCCTTTCCCTCCATATGCCAAAATAATTCCCCCTGGGCGAGATAAGCATCCAACATAGCTTCCCGATAGTTTTTAATCCATCTGGGAAACATGGCTGCCTCCCAAAGCGAAGCCGGCAAAACGGTACCCGCATATCGCTTCATAAGATTCCGCAGGCATTCCTCCGATGGCGCGCTAGACTCCATGCGGGAAAGCAAAAGCGCAGCATAAGCCTCGCCGGAACAGGTCTGCACCTCTTCCCGCTGTTTTTTCACTGTCCGTATTCTGGCACGCCGGTACAATTCCCCATGATAAAATTTACCGTCCTGCCCCACCGCTTCTTTCCTTTGGCACAATTCCTGCAAAATCTCTTCTGCATCGGAAACCGGCCAGCCGTAACGGTCCGCTGTCTCTTCCGCATCCGCGGCTCCCCGGTAACGAAGCATCCGGCGTACAATATGAAGCCGCTCCTGCTTCCCGGTTTTTCCCTCCTGCCTTTTTCCGGTTTCGCTTTCCCCTAGGGCCTCCGCATATTCCTCTCTCTGCTCGGCCGCTATCCACAGCCCCTGCTCCAAATACAATGCCCGCCCGTCCCGCGCCAAACGATCCAGCCATTCTGCCGGAATATCCAATTCCCCGGCGGCCAGATCCCCCTCCGTCATCAAAAGGGAATGCAGCTGCTTTTCGTCTTTCGGCAGTTTTTCCCGTTCCTGTACATAAATCAGTTCCCTTTGGTCCGGCTGCTCCAGCAATTCCTTTTCCTGTTTCCACGCCGTCTCCACCGACCTATGAATCCCCTGCGGCGTAGGCGTATAATCATACATAGCCGCTGCTTCCTGTCCCCATTGCAGAGGAAGCGACATAGGAGAGGGAATTTCGCTGTATACCTCTCTGACCTCCACTGCCCCGGAACGGAGATCCCATAAAAAGTCCCTGACCCCTTCCGCATCCCACAATTCCTGCATGCATTCCCGCCTTGTCTCGCGAATCAACGGATGGTTCTTTTCTCCTGCCACCCGTTCCAACAAGTCCGCACTCCGCAGACGCTGCATCCAAAGGGGCTGTCTTCCGTTCCCCCTGACTCCCATCATCAATGCTCGCCCGCTGTTATACCTAAATGCCATATTGAAAAGCGGCGTGGCAGGCAAAAGGATTTCCAGCTGCCGAATGCAGCTGTCAGGATTTACCCTCTGCAGAATTCCTTCCGGAATATCCTCCCCCTTATAAGAATACAACAGGAAACCTTCCTCTTCATCCACACTACCGATTTCCGTGCCTAACAGTTCACTGGCTTTCCTTGCCGCAAGGAGCGCCAAAGGCGCGTTGATCCGTCTCCCGAAAACGGAATGTACCATCAGCTGGCTGTTTCCCGAAGAATCCTTAAAATGCTCCGCAATCAATGTCCTTTCGTCCGGCAGCCCTCCCGTAATCTTAATCTGCCGCTCCAAATAGCCGGATGCCAGTTCCACCGCCGATTTATCCAGCCCTAACTCTTCCAGTGCGGCCGATAACCGGCCGTCCTCATATGCCAGCTGTAAAGAACGGAAAATACGGCCAAAAGCTTCACCCGTCCGCTTGTCCCTCCCTTTTATCTCCCCTTTCCAGAAAGGAAGCCTGGCACCCTCTGCCGGAGCCGGCACTACAGTCACCGTATCCCGGCTGATATTTGTTACCTTCCATGCGAAAGAACCGAGAATGAAACGGTCACCCTTTCGGGATTCATAGACAAATTCCTCATCTGCCTCTCCCAGTCTGACACCATCCTCTGTTTTTACCACATACATCCCTTTATCCGGAATCGTACCCCCTGCCGAAATAGCCAGCATCCTGCTGTAGCCGTCCCCTTCCACTTTCCCATGAATCCTGTCATACAGAATCCTTGGCCGCACAGGAATATCCCGGCTATGCTCATAATCCCCTGCCAGCATGCCTAGCACCGATTCCACATCTTCTCTCGTAACATTCCGGAACGGCCACGCCCTCGGTAAAATTTCCATCACTTCATGGATTTCGTAACTCTTAAAGGCTGCCATGGAGACCAAATGCTGCGCCAACACATCCAAACATTGAGAAGGAGGATTCAGATGCTCCACCCCGCCCTGTCTGGCCAGTTCCGCCGTCATGCCGCAGGATACACATTCGGCTGCCGTCCTCGGAAAAAGATACATGACGCTGACCCTGCCGGGATTATGCCCCGCCCGGCCAAGCCGCTGCATCGTACCGGAAACAGTGCGCGGGCAGCCGACCTGCAGCACCTGATCAATTTCCCCCACATCAATGCCAAGTTCCATGGAAGACGTGGCACACAATAAACGCAGTTTCCCATCCCGCAATGCCAATTCCGTTTCCATCCTCTGCTCCTTGGACAGACTTCCATGATGCACCCGGGCAAATCCTTCCCCACCCAGAACATTCACATAATATGCTAATTTCTCCGCATATCTCCTGCCCTCCACGAAAGCAATTACACTACGGCTCCCTTGGCAATGTCTATATACCAATGCCCCTAATTCCTCCCAAACCGGATCTTTTCTTTTTCCCTTCGTAGAATCCGCATAAGGACTGAGTATATCCAGCCGCACCTTCTTTGTCATCAGAGGCGATGCAATGCTCACTTCCTCCGGAGCCAAATATTCCGCTGCCTTCCCTAACGGCTCAATGGTTGCGGACAAGCCGATCCGCTGCAGCGGCCGGCCGCACAGAATATCCAGACGCGCCAAAGACAGCATCAGATGCGCTCCCCGCTTCGTATCGATTAAGGCATGCAATTCATCCAATATGACGGCTTTAGCCGTAGCCAGAACATTTTGCCCAGTCTTGCTGGTAAGCATCAGATATAAAGATTCAGGCGTAATAATCAAAATATGAGGCGGCTTCCTGACCATTCTCTGCCTATCCCTCTGGGAAGTATCGCCTGTCCGGATGCCCACCGTAATTTCCTCCGCGGCACCTATCCCCTCCAGCGGACGTCTTAAGTTCTCACGGATATCCGCTGCCAAAGATTTCAGAGGGGAGACATAGACAAGCTGCAATTCCTCATTCAGCGTCCCTTCCTGAGCCTGCCTCTTCAGCCTGTCCAGAAATACGAGAAAAGCAGAAAGCGTCTTTCCGGTCCCCGTAGGAGCGGATACCAGCACATGCCTCCCTTCCGCAATAAGAGGCCAAGTTTCCTTCTGCACCTGCGTAGGCTCTCCCAGCGTATCTCTGAACCATTCTGCGGTTTGTCTGTCAAAAAGACGGAATATGTCTGTCATGCTGCTTTTCTTCCCTTCCCATACAATATATTTATCGATAATAACCCTTACAGCCGGCGAAATTGCATTGCTGACTGCAGGTTTTATTTTCGTAGCAAAAAACACTGGAAATCATATCCCAATGTCCTTTTCACAAATTATCTCCTATGATACTTACATAATATTTCATTTTACAGCATTTGTAAATTATTTTACAATACAAAAAGTTACTCCCATCAGCCTGCCCACCCTGTTTCTTACAAAAATCTTAAAGCCGCCAGCCGTAATTTCCTGCAAAGGATTCACGGTTGGCGGCTTTTTTACCAATGTCTTGGTTTCATATGCTTTTCTGCCATCAGATTCTTTTCTTCCTCCGATATAATTTTGGATGTCTTGACTATATATACCTTTCCGTCTCCCGATTTCTTCACCCTTACCTTCACCTTCACATAACCGTGAACGCCGCAATAACCCAGACAGTAATAGTGTTTATTGTTAGGAGTAGACCATTTCATTTTTCTCTTTATGTTCCGTCCGCACAGATAACACTTTACGCTCATTACTTCATGATCGGCCAGTGCCTCGGATTTATTCTGAAATTCTCTGGAAATATACTTTGCATAGTTATCAAAAATGACTTTTATCTCATCCTTCCGGGATTTCGGTTTTACAAATACATCATAGGAGTAGTTGCCAAAAACCGATGCGTCCAGCCTTGCCATGACCTTGGCCGTATAATATGCATCGCTGAATGCCCTGTGGAAAGGAATATCCTTTTCCACCCCTAAAAAGTCAATGGCATACTCCAGCGTCCTCCTTGACTTTCTGTCCTCAAAGCTTATGCTGAACAGCTTCTGTATATCATAATACTTGATCGGCCCGTCTCCCAACGGCTTCATCCCATAATATTGCATATTTTTCTGCAATTCCAATAAATCCATGGTTCCCCAAGTACAGAAAATGCATGCTTTCCCACACCAAGCCAAAAACTCCTCCGCCACTTCCGGAAAATATTTCCCATCCTCCAGTTCTTCCATTTTCAAATGAATCAGGTTTGTGGTTATCTGATTCATTTCATGATAGATCTGCGGTTTTATCAGACGGCTGAATTCTCCGGTTATCTCAAAAGCATCATTCAGTTTAACCGCGCCAATCTCTACGATTTCAAAAGGAATTTCCCGTTCCTCCCCTTCTCTTTCGGTATTTCCCTGATTCCACTCAAGATCAAATACAATATAATTCATTAAAAATACCTGTTCTTTCTAAGGAACTGTCCGTAAACAATCTTTATTTTTCACTTATCTGTGCCGGGATATCCCCTTCTTCACCCTTATAAGTCATCCCAGTCTTTTTTCATTTTACATTCTACCGCCGCCTTCAGCAGCCCGGCCGTACCGTCCACGCCGAATTCACTGCTGTCTATCAGCATGTCCTTCCCCTCTTTCTGATCCCAATTATTATCCGTAAAATATTCGTAATAATTCTTCCTTGTCTTATCCATATACCGCACTACTTTTTCCGCCTCTTCTTTGGAAAAATTATAACGTTCCATCACGGTTTCCACCCGAAGGCTGAACGGCGCATAAATATAAATTTTCAATACCTCCGGCCGGTTCCGCAGGACATAGTCCGCCCCCCGCCCTACAATCACACAGGACTCCCCGCTCTTCACAATCCGGCGTATTGTCTCCTCCTGTGCACGGTATATTTTTTCATTTGGATTGTCTTGAACAAAATCCCAGCCGGGGGCAAATTTAAGCACTCTTCCAATCAGCTTTTCGTCCCCTTTCCCCATGATCTTCCATTCCAGTCCGCTCTCTGCTGCCGCTCTTTCAATCAAATTCCTGTCATAAAAATTAATGCCCAATTCCTTTGCCAGCTTTTCCCCTATCCTGCGGCCATTGCTGCCGAAGCTTCTCCCTATCGTAACTACTATCTGTCTCTCCATATCCGCCAACCACGCCTTTCTGCACGATAATATATCAGGACCCCTTGGATACTTTCCTCATGAAATGAAAATAGCATTCAATGCTTACAGTATAATGGATTATCATTAAATGTACAAGACTACGTTATTGATTTTCATGTCAGGCCTCCTGATTTCATGAGGCACGGCGGATAAACATAATGTCACGGTAAAATTCGGCAGAATATCAATTTTATTTCTGCTTAACGATTATAATGGTTGAAGAATTCAGTAAATCAGTGTAATATAATAATTGGTATTTCATGCATAGCGGCTATATCCGGAATTCCTTAAACATGATTTCAATGTTTATCACTATAAAAGAAAGGTTAGAATATATGAAACAAATTAAATATTTAATTCTAGGCGCAGGCCCGGCAGGCCTTGCTTTCGCAAATATGTTAAAAAGAAAAAAAGAGAATTCCTTTCTTGTACTGGAAAAAGAAGCGGAAGCCGGAGGGTTATGCCGGTCAGCCATGGTTGACGGCAGTTATTTTGACATAGGAGGCGGTCATTTTCTTGATGTAAAAAGACCTGAAGTAAATAAATTTCTTTTTGAATTTATGCCGCAGGATGAATGGAATCTTTTTGAACGTGACAGCCGGATCGTCATGGGTAATAAAACAGTAAGCCATCCGTTGGAAGCCAATATCTGGCAGTTTGACTTGGACACCCAAGTAGACTATTTATCCTCCATTGCCAAATCCGGCTGCAACAGAGGCGAACCTGTCCCTTCCAAATTTGTTGACTGGATCGTTTGGAAATTAGGTGAAAAAGCAGCAAAAGAATACATGATTCCATACAATGAAAAGATGTTCTCCAATGACCTCAACGAATTAGGAACCTACTGGCTTGACAAACTGCCCGATGTAAGTTTTGAGGATACTTTAAGGTCATGTCTGACCAAAAGGCCTTACGGCACCCAGCCGGGACATGCCCGGTTTTATTACCCGAAAAAATACGGATATGGCGAACTGTGGCTGCGGATGGCAAAAAGCATAGAAAACCATGTGCTTTATCATACGCAGGCAGAAAAAATGGATTGTGATGCAAGAAGCATAACAACGGCAGCCGGCGAAATATATAAGGCAGAAGTTATTGTCACCACAATCCCATGGACAGAATTTAAAAGCATATCAGGCATGCCGGAAGAATTGGCCGCTTCCATCCGGCACTTAAAATCAAGTGCCATAGAAACCAGATATGTGGCAGAAAATTTAGATACAAAGGCACACTGGATTTATATTCCAGCTCTTGACATACCATATCATAGGATACTTGTGCGGCATAATTTTTGTCAGGGCAGCAAGGGATACTGGACAGAGACAAGATCGGACAGAATATCTATGTTTCAGCAAAACAATGCCTGCCCACGTTGGATAAACCCCTATGCCTATCCGCTGAATACCATCGGAAAACCGGAAATCATAAAAAATCTGCTGGATTACTGTACTCCCAGACAGATTTACGGATTGGGCCGCTGGGGAGAGCATTCACACTACAATTCGGATGTGGTAGTAGAACTGGCCATGAATTTAGCACACAAATTAGCCTAGTGTAATGTACCGTTGATATTTGGCATATCTGACTCCCATCATTGAGAGTC
>CAJUIM010000136.1 GCA_910586275.1 uncultured Lachnospiraceae bacterium
CAAAAAAATCCCTCCCGTGCGTCCGCCTCTCAACACAACATTCAGGCTGAACTGTCACTTCAGTTGTTATCATTCTGCGTGAAAAATATTCCGGACTTGTTTCTAAATATAGAATTTTATGATATAATATAAAGTCAGGATTTCATTTGAGTAAAAATAAATATAGGGTGAGGGATGAGAAAATTAAGGTGATGGGAAATGAAAGGGAGTAGGAAGACAACGGTTAGAAAAGCGGCTGTAATTGCCCTTGTTATGATCCTGCTTTTAGCGGCAGGCACTTATGCGGGCATTGCTATATATTTTCAGGATCATTTTTTCTGCAATACTACAATCGGAGGGACGGATTTTAGTTATAAAACGCCGGTAGAGGCTGAGTATATGATATATGAAAGCTTGACCGGGTATTCTTTGGAAATTGTAGGAAGGGAGGGGATTCAAGATACCATTTCACGGAAAGAAATAAATATGGATTACATATTCGGGGATTCTCTGGTGAAGCTTATGCAGGAGCAGAAGCCTGCGCTGTGGATCTTGGGATTTATTAAGGGATATGATTATGAACTGCCTCCGATTGTGCAATATGATGAGGAGGCTCTAAGACAGAGAATAGACGGACTTGCTTTTTTTAAAAAAGAAAATATAATGGCTCCCAAGGATGCTTATATTGACTATTCGGAGGAAGAGCAGCAGTATATTATTGTCGATGCCAGACCGGGAACCGAGATTGAGAAAGGGAAGGCAGAAGAGACAATACGGGAATCCATTTTGTCGTTAAATGATAATTTAAATTTAGAAGAAGCAGGTTGCTATAAGCAGCCGGACATGGAAAGGGACAATGAGGAACTTCTCGCAGCACTGGATTTGGCAAACCGGTATCTTTCGGCGCATATTACCTATGATTGGAACGGGAATGAGGTTTTGATAGATTCCGCTGTTATCCGCAAATGGGTGAACGTGAACCGGGATAAAGTATTGCTGGATGAAAAAGCAATCGAAAAATTTATTGCCCGGCAGTCGGAGGAATATGATACTTATGGAAAAAATAGGGTTTTCTATACGACAGGCGGCAAGGAAATAGATTTGAATAACGGAACATTTGGCTGGCTGACAGATCAGGAGTCCGAATTGCCGGAATTGGTTAAAGCAATTAAAAACGGGGAGACTATAAAGAAGCAGCCGGCTCATAGTGAGAAGGAACGGAAGTCTTGGCAAGTATTGATAGAGGATTCTTATGTGGAGATTGACTTGGGGATGCAGCATTTGTATCTTTATGTAGATGGGGAACTGATTCTGGAAAGCGATTTTGTGTCCGGCAATGCTTCCAGGGGATGGGGGACTCCGGCAGGTGTGTTTGGCTTAACCTACAAAGCGCGTAATGCAGTGCTGAGAGGAACCAACTATGAGACACCGGTTTCTTATTGGATGCCTTTTAACGGGAATATCGGGATGCATGATGCCACATGGCGGAGTGCATTCGGCGGGGATATATACCGTACGAATGGTTCTCATGGATGCATTAACCTCCCGTTTGAAAAAGCAAAAATAATTTATGATTATGTGTATACCGGATTCCCGGTAATATGTTATTATTAAAGATAGGGGCAGCGGTGTAAATGCCGGAAGGAATTTAAAATGGGTGAGGAAAGATGAAGAACATGAAACAGACAAGTGAGAAAGCGAAGGAAAAGTATAGGAAGTTTTTTTATAAACAGAAAGAACTTCATAAATTATTGAAGCAATATGGCGGGGATATTTTGGATTCCGAGAATTTTAACAGAACTAAAGAACATATCCAACATGGGAATATGACGGTGAATGATCATTGTGTCAGTGTTGCCAGGTATAGTTTGGCAATCAGCAGGAAATTGAGGATACCATGTGACAGAAGGGCATTGGTGCGTGGGGCATTGCTGCACGATTATTTCTTATATGACTGGCATGATAAATACCATAGGGATGTAAAGAATCTGCATGGTTTTTACCATCCGGGAATCGCACTTCGAAATGCCTGCAGGGAGTATAAACTGACCGCAAGGGAAAAGGATATCATTAAGAAGCATATGTGGCCGCTTACGGTGGTGCCGCCCCAATGCAGGGAAGCTTGGATTGTTACGACAGCAGACAAATATTGTTCTTTGCTGGAGACGGTGGGGCTTCACAAAGGGCATGGAAGAAGGCATATGTATAAACGTGGGGAAAGAGCAAGGGTGAAAGTGCAGTATCAGGGATAGTACAGTGACAGAATTATACAAGGAATTGGAAAATTATAAAGAAACGGATTATTATCCGTTCCATATGCCGGGGCATAAGCGAAAAAGAGATTCCGCGGCAGGCGGGCTGACAGAATGCATCAGACTGGACATTACGGAAATTGACGGATTTGACAATCTTCATCAGGCGGAGGGAATTCTGAAGAAGGAACAGGAAAACGCATCCAGGCTGTATGGTTCCGGGCAAAGTTATTTCCTTATAAACGGGAGTACTTGCGGTATGTTATGCGCAGTTTTTGCGGTTACCGAACGGGGTGACAAGATTCTGATGGCGCGTAATTGTCATAAAGCAGTATATCATGCGGCTTATTTGCGGGAACTGAAGACGGCATATCTGCAGCCTGACCTATTGGAGGAGAAGGACGGAAAGAATCCGGGGATTGCGGGTGGGATAGAACCGGAAACGGTGGAGAGGGCATTGCGGGAGAATCCGGACTGCGCCGCCGTCCTCATTACGTCCCCCACTTATGAAGGCGTTGTGTCCGATGTGGGGCGGATTGCGGAACTTGTTCACTCCTATGGGGTTCCCCTGATCGTGGATGAGGCTCATGGAGCACATTTTGGCTTTCATGATGCATATCCGGCCAGTTCCGTGCGGCTGGGCGCTGATTTGGTGATTCACAGCGTTCATAAGACATTGCCTTCCATGACGCAGACTGCGCTGCTGCATTGGAACGGAAATCGCTGCGGAGGCGGAAAAGCGGTACAGAAAGGGAGGGCGGAAAAGTATCTGGCAGAAAAGGAGAAACTGGAGCGGTACTTAAGAATCTTTCAGTCAAGCAGCCCTTCTTATGTACTGATGGCATCCGTCAGCAACTGTATGCGGTTGGTAAAAGAAGAGGGCTTTGAGCGGCTGGACAGGCTGCTGAAGGATAGGGATGCATTTACGGAAAAAATAAAGCACTGCCGTTATGTAACCGTATTGGACGGGGGAACGGATGCGGCAGGCCGGCAGGCATGGAGGGATCCTTGTAAGCTGGTAATCGGGATAGCTGACGAAAGAATGACGGGACAGGAATTATACGATATTCTTTTGAGCAAATATCATCTGCAGATGGAAATGGCGGCACCGCATTATATATTGGCAATTGTCACTATGATGGACACGCAGGATGGCTGGAGCCGGCTGGCAGATGCTTTGACCGAGATTGACAGGGAACTGGAAGCGCAGGACAGAAAGAAACAAACGGACAAATGCGGATATATAGAAACAGGCCAAAGGGAACAGAATGGCCGAAAATGTTTCCCGTGGAGTAAGGAAAGGAATGCACCGGAAGCGGTTATGACAATTGCGGAAGCCTATGATGCGGAGCAGGAAGCAGTGAGACTTACAGAGTGTGCAGGCAGGACGGCAGCCGAATTTATTGCTTTATATCCTCCGGGAATTCCTTTGGCAGTGCCGGGGGAACGGTTTACGGAGGAAATGGCAGAATGTCTTTTATATTGGCGGAAATTGCGGCTTAATGTACAAGGAATAGATAACGGATTTGTGAAAGTGACGAATCCATAAGGACGCAGCCGATATAAATTATCTAAATAAATAGAAATAAAGAAAGGAATAGAGCAAGGATGAGAAAAACAAAAATTATCTGTACAATAGGACCGGCCAGTGAAAGTGAGGAGAAACTGAAGGAATTAATGTTGGCAGGAATGGATGTGGCCCGTTTCAATTTTTCCCATGGGACACACGAGGAGCATAAGAAAAAGTTTGCAAGGGTAATTAAAGTGAGCGGTGAATTAAATCTGCCGGTGGCAACTTTATTGGATACGAAGGGGCCGGAGATCAGGCTGCGTGATTTTGAGGGAGGCAAGGCGGAACTGAAAGCCGGGCAGAAATTTGTGCTTACTACGGAAGAAATTTTAGGAAACGCAGAGAGAGCATCCATTACTTATAAAAATCTGAAGAATGACGTTAAAACAGGAATGTCCATTTTGATTGACGATGGCCTGATAGAGATGATCGTGGAGGAAATCAGGGAAGAGGAAATTGTCTGTGCCGTAGTCAACGGAGGTATGGTATCCAACCATAAGGGAGTAAATGTGCCGAATGCCATACTGTCTATGCCCTATGTGAACGACACGGACAGAGCCGATATTATATTTGGCTGCGAGATGGGATATGATTTCATAGCGGCTTCTTTTACAAGATGTAAAGATGATATTTTGGAAATCCGTAAGATATTGGAAGAGCATAACAGCACAATGAAAGTGATTGCCAAGATTGAGAACATGCAGGGAATACAGAATCTCGAGGAAATCCTTTCCGTGTCCGACGGCATTATGGTGGCGAGAGGGGATATGGGAGTGGAGATTCCGCTGGAAGAAGTGCCTGTACTGCAGAAAAAAATGATAAAAATGGCAGAAGCACAGGGCAAGCATGTAATTACGGCTACGCAGATGCTGGAATCCATGATTAAGAATCCAAGGCCTACCCGGGCAGAGGCGACGGATATTGCCAATGCAATCTATGACGGGACTACGGCAATTATGCTTTCGGGAGAAAGTGCGGCAGGCAAATATCCTGTGGAGGCCGTGAAGACGATGGTAAGGATAGCAGAACGTTCGGAAAAGGATATTGATTATACTTCACGCATGAAACGGCGGGAAAACGTAAATTCACCGGATGTTACCACGGCGATTTCTTATGCCACATGCACCACTGCGGCGCATCTGAATGCGGCAGCAATCATTACGGTGACTATGTCAGGATTTACGGCAGGGATGATATCCAGATATAAACCGAGCTGCCCGATTATTGCATGTGCGGTTAATCCGAGGGTATGCCGGCAGCTGAACCTTACTTGGGGAGTTACGCCTGTTTTGATTAAAAAGGAAGACAATGCGGATGATTTATTTGAGCAGGCATCCCGTGCGGTGGAAAAGGCAGGGTATGTGAAGCGGGGCGATGTGGCAGTGCTTACTGCCGGGGTGCCGTTAGGCATATCCGGGACGACAAATATGATCCGCGTCATTGAGGTATAGTATTTGCAGTCGGCAACCGAAATATATAAATTGGAGGCGCATGCATGGACATCAAGGTGAATCAGCTAAATAAACCAATGCCGGTAGAGCAGCCGGCTCAGCAGCAGTCTGCGGACGGGACTTTTAAATTCACTCTTGTGAGCCATATTGAAGAGCAGGAGCTGCAGACCAGACTTACTTCTTTAATGGAAGAAATAACGATGCAGGGAGATAAGCTGGCAAAACACAGAGACATTAAGGATATGAGAAAATATAGGGGATTGGTGAAAGAATTCATGAATGAAATCGTAAACCGTTCCCATTCCTTCTCAAGGGAAAACTTTCTGGATAAAAGAGGAAGGCACAGGGTATACGGCATTGTCCGGCTGGTGGATGAAAAGCTGGATGCGTTGGCGCAGGAACTGGTAAAGGACGAGAAAGACAATATGGAGATACTGAGCAAGATAGGTGAGATAAGAGGGCTGCTGCTGGATATTTTCACCTGAGGGACGGAGGTCAACAGATGGCAAGATTTGCGGATATCATAGGGCAGGAGCAGTTAAAGGAACATTTTCAGAATGCATTGAAGTTAAACAAGGTGTCCCATGCTTATATTATAAACGGGGAACGGAGTTCGGGAAAAGAGTTTGCAGCCAAAGTATTTGCGGCTGCGCTGCAATGTGAGAATCCCGGCACGTTATTGGGTATGACCGAGCCCTGCGGGGAGTGCCTTTCTTGTAAGCAGATGGCTACCGGGAATCAGCCGGATGTTATTTATATTACCCATGAAAAACCGGGGACTATCGGAGTGGAGGATATTCGCGGCCAGATTAACGGCACTGTGGCGATTAAGCCTTACAGCAGCCGGAGGAAGGTATACATTATAAACGATGGGGAGAAAATGACGGTGCAGGCGCAGAATGCCCTGCTGAAAACATTGGAGGAGCCGCCGGAGTATACGGTGATCCTTATTCTGACTACCAATGTGGAGGCATTGCTTTCCACTATTCTGAGCCGTTGCGTAGTATTGAATATGAAGCCGGTGAAGGACAGTCAGGTAAAGCGGTTCCTGATGGAAGATATGCAGGTGCCTGATTATAAAGCGGATATCTGCGCGGCATTTGCCAGAGGAAATATCGGGAAGGCAAAAATGCTGGCTTCCAGTGAGGACTTTGACCGTGTGAAGGATGAAGCGGTTACGCTGCTGAAATATATAAATGACATGGAAATCAGTGAAATAGTGGCTGCTATTAAAAAAATCAGTGAGTACAAGCTGGATGTCAATGATTATATGGACATACTTTCCATATGGTATCGGGATGTTCTGCTGTTTAAGGCTACCCATGATGCAAATCATCTTATCTTCCGTGAAGAAATACAATACATTCGGAAAGTGGCGGACAGAAGCACTTATGAAGGGATTGAAGACATTATCAATGCACTTGATAAGGCGAAAGGGCGTCTGAATGCAAATGTAAATTTTGATTTGACAATGGAACTGCTGCTTCTGACTATTAAAGAAAATTCATGAGGTTGACAGATATGGTGAAAGTAATAGGCGTACGTTTCAGGACCGCGGGTAAAATATATTTTTTTGACCCGGGACGTTTTCATATAAAAAAAGGGAATCATGTTATTGTGGAGACCGCAAGGGGCATTGAGTATGGCACGGTAGTAAGCGACCCGAAGGAAATGGAGGAGGACAAAATTATTCAGCCTCTGAAACCGGTTCTGCGGATTGCCACGCCGAAAGATGAGGAACAAGAGGCGACAAATAAGGAAAAGGAAAAAGAAGCTTTTAAGATATGTTTGGAAAAAATCAAGAAGCATGGACTGGATATGAAGCTGATTGACGCGGAATATACATTTGACAACAATAAGGTCTTGTTCTATTTCACGGCAGACGGGCGTATAGATTTCCGGGAATTGGTAAAGGATTTGGCTTCCGTATTTAAGACTAGGATAGAACTTCGCCAGATAGGGGTCAGGGACGAGACGAAGATTGTGGGAGGAATCGGTATCTGCGGACGTGCGCTTTGCTGCCATACTTATCTTTCCGAATTTATTCCGGTATCCATTAAGATGGCTAAAGAGCAGAATCTTTCCTTGAACCCAACCAAAATATCCGGTGTATGCGGGAGGCTGATGTGCTGTCTGAAGAATGAGGAAGAGACTTATGAGGAACTGAACCGCCGTCTTCCGAATGTGGGTGATTATGTTACTACCGATGACGGATATAAGGGTGAGGTTCATAGTGTCAATGTATTAAGGCAGCTTGTGAAGGTCATTATTGTGAAGGACGACGAACGGGAGATTCAGGAATACCGGGTAGACCAGCTGCGCTTCAGGCGGAAACACTACAAGAATACAAAGATGGAAGTGAACGATGAAGAACTGAAAAAACTGGAAAAACTGGAAAAACAGGAAGGAAAGTCGAAACTGGATGACAATTAAACTTGAGGGAGACGGAGAACAGGAAGGAAAATAGAAGCCGGATGACAATTGAACTTAAGGAAAACGAAAGGCTGGATGAACTTCAGCGTAATGGTTACCGGATTATCCAAAATCCTAAGAAGTTTTGCTTCGGGATGGATGCGGTACTGCTGTCAGGGTTTGCGAGAGCGAGAGCCGGTGATCAAGTATTGGATCTGGGAACCGGGACGGGCATTATCCCTATTCTTCTGGAGGCAAAAACGGAAGCGGCGCATTTAGTGGGTCTGGAAATACAAGAGGAAAGCGCGGACATGGCCAGGCGCAGCGTGGAACTGAACCATTTGCAGGATAAAATAACGATTGTGCAAGGGGATATAAAGGAGGCAGGAACGCTGTTTGGCGCTGCCTCTTTTGACGTTGTTACATGTAATCCGCCGTATATGATCGGACAGCATGGAATAAAAAATCCGGAGGCGCCAAAGGCGATTGCCCGGCATGAAATTTTATGCACTTTGGAGGATGTGGTGTCTCGGGCGGCAAAGGTACTGAAGCCGGGAGGGAATTTCTACTTGGTGCACCGACCGTTTCGGCTGGCAGAAATAATGGTGGTACTGCAGAAATACGGCTTGGAACCGAAGCGGATGAGGTTGGTTTATCCTTTTGCGGATAAGGAGCCTAATATGGTTTTGCTGGAAGCCAACAGGGGCGGAAGGCCTCGGATGACGGTGGAGAGGCCTTTGATCATTTATAGGGAGAAGGGGGTGTATATGCCGGAAATATACGAAATATATGGTTATTGATGAGGGCGGAGGGAGTAAGAGCAGCCCCGCCGGCGTGGCAGTCCCCGGCAGTTATAGTATCCGCCCGGCCGGCGGCTGCGGTATGCGGCATTTGGATTTCCGCCTCAAAAATGGGGTATTTCTAACTGCCGCTTCCGGCAGGTTTGCTGCCATGGCGGCTAAACTCCCTTCGGTCGGACAACGCCGCCCAAAACGGCAGCAGTTCCAAATGCCGCATATCGCAGCCGCCGGCCGGGCGGGTACTATAGCTGCCGGGGATTGCCATGCCGGCGGGGCTTCTCTTACCGAGGCTGTGTATTGGTATTGATGCTTTGAAAATCAGGACGTGGGTTGCCGTTATTCTCTTAGAAAATGGGTATAGTGTGTTTGGGTATGGTTTTCTTTGGGAAAAGTGCCGGCGTTTTTGCAAAATTCTGGCAAAAACATGATTTCAGTCGTGGGCTTCGGCTTAAGGGAATGACATGATGCTGGGGTCAAAAGGCTCTCCAATTGTTCCCTGAAAACTTAAT
>CAJUIM010000137.1 GCA_910586275.1 uncultured Lachnospiraceae bacterium
TCGCGCACGGGCGTCCGCCTCCCAACATTACATTCAGGCTGAACTGTTACATTTTCTCCTTTATGCCTGCGGCGGCGTTTCGGCGGAACGTATCCCAATGGCGGGTACAGTCCGCCGGATCACATGGCCTGTTCCTATGTGCCAACCCTGACAGCCGCAAAGGAAAAAACTAGACCAATATCCTTTCCAGCCGCCCTCCCAGCCGGCTGATAATTTCATTGGTAATGGTACCTGTCTGCTCCGCCAAGTCATATGCCGTAATCTGAGAGTTTCCGGTTCTTCCTATTATATATGCGGCATCTCCCTGCTTTACGTCCGGTATGTCGGTAATGTCCACGATGGTCTGATCCATGCAGATGTATCCTATAATGGGAGCTTTCCTGCCTTTTAGCAGCACATGTCCCATACCGCAGGAGAGCGGCCTGGGCAGGCCGTCCGCATAGCCGATTGCCAATACTGCTATCTTTCTGTCTTCCGCCGCTACATACCCAAATCCATAGCCGGCGTTTTCGCCGCAGAGCAGGTCTTTGACTGCCGCCACTCTGGCTTTCACGGATAAAACGGGACGGAGACGGACCGGCATGTCTTTTTCGTCTGCGCGGCTGCTGAGCATGCCGTACAGTGCTATTCCTATCCTTGCATAGTCTCCGGTCAGTTCGGGATAGTTCAGGACTCCGTAGCTGGCCTGCATGTGTATGCTCGGGCAATGGAATCCCCTTTTTTCCAGTTTTTTTATTGTCTCGCGGAAAGCTTGTCCCTGTGCTTCCGTAAAAGCTTTTTCCCGCGGGGTCAGTGCATCGTCCGCACTCAGATGAGTGTAGGCTCCTTTGACAACTAAATTTCTGCATTGGAAAATACGGCAGATCTCATCCGTTTTTTCCCAGCGTTCCCCTAGCCGGTGCATGCCTGTATCGATTTTAATATGGACTTTTATTTTTTTACCGTAGGCATTGAGTGTCTGGGCGTAAGATGCGTCCACTACTGTCTGTGTCAGACGGTACCGGCTTAACAGGCCGAACTGTTCCGGATGGGTATATCCCAAAATCAGCAGTTCTCCTTTTATGCCGTTTTTCCTAAGTTCCACGGCTTCGGATACCGTGGCCACACAGAAGGATTTTATGCCGTACGCATTCAGTTCTTCCGCCAGCATTACCGCCCCATGCCCATAGGCATTGGCTTTTAACACCGGCATCAGCCGACAGCCGGGCGGCAGCAGGCTCTGCAATGCTTCCACATTATGTTTCAGGTTCTTCCGGCTGACTTCAATCCATGCCCTCCCCTTTTTAAAAGAAGGCGTTCTGCCCCCCGGAAGGATATGCCGGATTAATTCGGCAAAAATCCAAGACAGAATGCAGACTGCAAAATAATGAATAAGGCTGTTATCTACCAGCGCTTTTTCCAAATGCGTTATCTTCGCCGCTCCTCGCACGGCTATGATCATCCATGGGTGTATCAGATATATCCAAGTGGAAACAGTCCGCAGATGCTTTGCCGGCCTTATTTTTATAGATAAAATAACCTGAAACAGGAAAAACATGCAGGGCAGCAAGGCAAAATACATACTGTCATGCCGCTGTGCCCCGATCCGGCGGAGCCATAGCCCCTCTGCTGTCATGCAAGCCATGGAAAGCAGGAAGCCTCCCGCATTCACCGCCGTTTTCCCCTCTCTCTTTAAATGCGGGAACCACGCGCCCAGAAGAAGAAAAACAGGGGCGTAAAAAATGCCGTTCCTTGTATAGGAAAACAGCCGGAACATACGGTCATATGCCGCCCTGACAGATTCCGCCCCCTCCGTCAGGCCATAGTAACTGTCGCCCAACAGCCCCACGATATAAAGCACCGCCGATACGGCTCCCAAAATCCCGAAACACCGCTTCCGATACGGTTTCCCGATGATTCCCATGCCAAGCCGATGGAGCAGGGCAACAAGCAATACCCCGCACACCGCCGCCGGCAGATACCAGAGATGGTAAAATGTGCCGTCAAACACAAACATACGGAGAAAATCCCCTGCTTCCAGCCCCTTAAACTGTCCCGCATATACATTGACAGGAAGGTAAAGAATAACGGCCGTCATATAGAGAAGCAATGTTTTTTTTACCCAGCGGGACAGCGGCCGGAAATCCGCAGGTTCCACGGATAAATACCCCGACAAGGTAAAATATCCGGTCACCATAAGAAAAAACGGTACCGCCGTTCTGGCAATGATTCTTGTCAGCACAAAATCCGCCTCTCCGTGGAACGAAGCCAGCGGGGAAGTATGGATGGCCACTACCAGAAATGCAGCCACCATCTTAAAATAATCAAGACTGCCTAAATTCTTCTTTTTCATTATGCCCTTGCTCCTTTTGTCATACCCATTCCCCCACGCTTTGTTTCCGGCCGCCGGCCATGCCGCTGCATGGCCTCCCTCCGCCGCCTTGCAGGCTGCGGATTTATCCTGCACAAACCAGACTGTCAGTAGGCATAGGTCATAGTGGTGATAATGTATCCGTCCACGTTATTGCCGGATATGGAATAAGCCATACGCTCATCCATTTCCAGACAGGTATCTTTTCCCTCTTCCGCCTTAAGATAAGACACCGATATTTTCAAGCTGCTTATACGGCAGCAATAGCTTTCCCCCTCATATGGATATTGCCGGAGGAACTCGATATATTCCTCCAATGTCAGTCCATGCCCGGCCATAATCTGGGCATGGGGCGTGCCTACATAACGGAAATGCCAAGGCTCATGGGCAATTCCCGTAATCCCTTCCTTCCCCTCCGGATACCGCTCCACAAACCCGAACTTCAATGCCTTTTCCCGGAATTTCCTGCATATCCCGGTATCCGGGAATTCCGGGCAGATAAAATCTATCTTCTCCTGCCTAAGCCCTAAGTCTATGGCCAGTCCTGTCTGATGCTCACTATGATCCGGCAATGCCACAAATTTCTCGGTAAATTCTTTTCCGTTCTCCCTCAGAGACTCCGCATATATTTCCTGCTGCTCCCGCATGGAACGCCAGCCGCTCACTGCGGCAATATGACTCCAACCGTCTATGCCGTCCATTAACTCGGCCAACAGCTTCACTGCGTAACCGTCCAGCAGGACATGCCGTTCCCACCGGTTCACCGAAATCAGATTTCCTCTGTTTTTCCCCATCCAATAAGGATTCTGCGCATTTACCAGAATCAGATTTCCGCCGTGAATGGCATCCGGCTGCAGAACTATCGTCTTCATGCACCCACCGCCTTCTCAATGGCGGCAGAAAGAATCTGCCCAAAGGATACGCCGGCCGCTTTCATCATATTGGGAAAGCGGCTGTGGGCAGTGAACCCGGGAATGGTGTTCACTTCGTTAAACACAATCTCACCGGAATCGGACAGAAACATATCCACTCTGGCAAATCCGCTGCAGTCCAGTGCTTTGTAGATTACCGCCGCTGTCCGCTTGATCTCTTCCGCCTTTTCGGAATCTATTCTGGCCGGCACATGAATTGCGGAAGTTTTCAGCGTATATTTCTCTTCAAAATCAAAAAATCCGTCCGCCAGTTCTATCTCGTCCACTTCCCCTATCGTCAGCCCGTTGCCCTCCAATATGGCACAGCCCACCTCAAAGCCGGAAATTCCCTCTTCCATCAGAATCTTACTGTCATAAGCGGCGGCAGCCTCCACGGCAGTCGGAAGTTCTCCGGCTCCGAGTACCTTAGTCACCCCAAAGGAAGAACCTGCTTTCACCGGTTTCACAAACAAAGGATAACCTATCTCTTCGGCTTTGGCAGACACCGCTCCCATATCTGCGCCGCTTTCCAGCACAAAGGATTTAGGCACCCGGATTCCCTCCAGAGAAACCAGCTTATGCGCCCTGTCCTTATCCATGCAGAGCGCAGAAGACAAAGTCCCGCAGCCCGCTACCGGAATGCCCGCCAGTTCCAGCATGCCCTGTACCGTGCCGTCCTCCCCGTTCTTTCCGTGCAGCACGGGAAACGCCGCATCAATATGACATTTTTCCGCCTTATCCCCGTTCAGCAGCAGCAGACAGCCATCGTTTCTGCCCGGCAATACCGCTGCCGGAATACAGTCACTGACATTGCACCATGTATCTGCCGGAATCTTCTCTTCCTCCCCGCCGAACCGGTACCATGTTCCTTCCTGCGAAATGCCCACCAATACCGGCTCATATTTTTCTCTGTCCATATGACCTGCCACCGCATAGGCGGACTGCAGCGAAACTCCATACTCCGGCGAGCATCCCCCGAAAATAACTGCTATTTTTTTTCTGTTCTCCATCTTCCCTGTCTCCTTTCCTGTTTCGGTGCGGCCTTTTATTCCCGCGGCAGGCAAGCCGCTCTCTGCCCCTTAAATCACGGGAAGCCCTTGTCTGATAAAAATATTACCAGACAAGGGCTTCCCGCATTTTAACATCCTGTTATTAAATTCCTAAGAAATTCCTAAGTTTCTATTGAGATTCCCCTTCCTTCCGTCTGTTTCGGCACTGCAGTATCCGGCAAAGACCCTTCCCGGACAGGCAGGGCAATGATGAACGAAACCGTATATTCCCCGCTTTTTGCCGTAATCGTCCCACCATGCAAAGCCACAATCTCTTTGGCAATGGCCAGCCCCAGCCCAGCCCCTCCGGTATTGGAAATCCTTGCCTCGTCCAGACGGTAAAACCGTTCAAAGATAGACGACAGCTTTTCCTCCGGTATGGGATTCCCTTTGTTCCGGAAAGTAATTACGATAAATCCGCCTTTGTCCTCTGCGGCAATGACAATTTCCGTGCCGGGAAAGCTATAGGCAGCCGCATTTTTCAGCACATTATTGAACACCCGCGCCAATTTGTCCGGATCTCCGTACACCGCCAGATTCTCGTCCGCCCTTAAGTTTACCGTATTGCCGTTTTCCGCCAACACCGGTGAAAGTTCGTCTGCCAGCTGTACCAGCATATAGTATAAATCAATGTTTTCCTTCACTAACGTAATCTGCTGCAGATTATATCTTGTGATCTCAAAGAATTCATTTACCATCCTCTCCAGACGGTATGCCTTATCCAATGTAATATGCACATACTTTGCTTTCTGCTCCGCCGGCATGTCTGGTGCTTCCTCAATCAGATTCAGATATCCGATAATGGAGGTCAGCGGTGTCCGGATATCGTGCGCCAAATACATCACCAAATCGTTTTTCCTTTGTTCCGCTTCCCGCGCCTGCGCCGTCCTCCGCTCCAATTCCGTCTTCACCGCATTCAGCCGCCTCTCCACGGCAAGCATTTCCGACGGCAGCTGTATTTCCCCCTTTTCCATCAGCAAGGCATCGACTCCCCGGCTCACAATATCAAAATATCGGGTAAATAAATTCAGCAGCATCCGCACCATCAGCAAAAATACCGCAATAACGGCCGCCATCCAGAAATATTCCATATTCTTCCGGAAGATGCTGTGATACAGCAGCACGGCTCTCTCATAATCCAGCAGCAAATATCTCTGAAACATGGAAACCACCAGATCTGCGCCCCGATGGCTCCAGACCAGTTTGTACAAAACCCATATAATGACAACCGCCAGGATTACCATTCCTGAAAGTTCCAAGAAAAGTTTGGTTTTCAGCTGTGAATAATCCGCTTTATATTTTCTTCTCTCCCTGTCACCCAATTTTATACCCCACTCCCCATATTGTTTTTATATAGTTGGGCCGCTCCGCCGTATCCGCCATCTTTTCGCGTAAATGACGGATATGCACCGTAATAGTGTTATTGCTTTTACTGTAATACTCGTCCTTCCATATCTCGTGGAACAGCTTCTCGGCACTTACCACTTCGCCTTTATGTTCCAACAAAATCCGGAGCAGTTCAAACTCCGTAGGCGTCAATGTAAGCTGCCGTTCATTCAGCATGCACTCATGAGTCTTCACATCCAGCACCAGCCCCGAATGTTCCAAGAAAGAATCCTGATGTTCCGCCGGCTGAACCTGATTGTACCTCTTATACCTGCGCAGCTGGGCTTTCACCCGCGCCACCATTTCCAGCGGACGGAACGGCTTGGTAATATAATCATCGGCCCCTAGGGATAGCCCTGTGATTTTATCTATTTCCTCATCCTTCGCCGTCAGCATAATAATCGGATAAGTATATAATTCCCGTATCTGACGGCAAAGCGCAAATCCGTTGATATCCGGCAGCATAATATCCAAAACGGCAAGATCCAGTTCGTTTTCTTTTAAAAACTCCAGCGCTCCGCTCCCCGTATAAAATTTATATACCTGATAATTCTCGTTTTTCAGATATACTTCTATTAAATCGGCAATCTCCTGTTCATCGTCCACCACTGCTATTTTGTCGGCCATACCTATCCCTCCATTTCCCCGTTTCGTTCCGGTCAATTCCTATTCCGTTCCTTTTCTTTCCCGTATTCCAAAGACCCGGCAAACCTCCTGGCCCTACAGAAGCGGAGACAGGAGCCGGCATACTTGTTCCTTAAACCGGATGAGCAGCGATCTGCCCATGTAGACATTCTTTGTGATCTGTTTGGAAACCTTCAGGTCTTCCTCAAAAATCTCCCGCATCTTCCGCGCCATTTCTTCATTATAAATTACCGCATTCACCTCAAAATTCAAGGCAAAGCTGCGGATGTCCATATTTGCCGTCCCATAGCAGAGCACCTTATCGTCCACCACCATGCCTTTGGCATGCAGGAACCCGTTATTGTAAGTATAGCATTTCGCTCCCTCCATCACCAAGTCGCCGATATAAGAGTAAGTCGCCCAGTATACAAACGGATGATCCGGCTTACAGGGAATCATCACATTCACTTCGATTCCCGAATGCACCGCTATCATCAGTGCCGACAGAATCGCCTCATCAGGAATGAAATACGGTGTCTGAATATAAATACACTTCTTTGCTTTCCCGATCATCCTTAAATAATTGTCCCTGATATTGCAGCGTCTGGAATCCGGCCCGCTGGAAACAATCTGCACTTCGCAATGCTGACCGGACTCCGCCGCCTCATGACGCATATATTTATCCGTAAGGAACAGATTTTCTTTGGAAGCATAGTTCCAGTCCAACGCAAACCGAAGCCCTAAAGAAGCGACTGCCGAACCGGTTATGCGCAGATGGGTATCCCTCCAATACCCAAACCTGTCGTCCATGCCGATATATTCCTTCCCGATATTAAATCCCCCCACATAACCTACCTTTCCGTCAATCACTACAATCTTCCTATGATTCCGGTAATTTATCCTCAGATGCAGCCTGCGCAGCAATGCAGGGAAAAACTCCGAAGTTTTAATTCCCTGCCTGTTCAGATCCTTCCAGCAGCTCTTCTTCACCGACCGGCCGCCCATGCCGTCATATAGGATGCGCACTTCTACCCCCGCCGCCGCTTTTTTCACCAGCACATCTTTGATTCTCCGGAACAGCACATCATTTTTAATGATATAATACTGCACATGAATATACTGCTCCGCCTGCTCCATATCCGCAATCAGCGCATCGAACTTCCTGACTCCGTCCGTGAAAAACGTAATGTCATTGTCGTCCGTCAGCATTGCCCCCGAGGCCCCAAGGTTATACATGACCAAATCCGAGTATTCCTCTATTTCCGTGCTTTTGTTCCCCCACCTTTTATTCTGCAGCCAATATTCCTGCTTTCGTATGGCCTCGTTCAGATTATCCTCTATCTCCTTAATGCGGAACATCTTCTTTTTGTGCATGTCGGTTCCGAGGAACAGATAAAAAACAAATCCGATAATAGGGAGAAAATAGAGCAAAAGCAGCCATGTCCACACCGACTGCGGCTCCCTCCTCTGAAAAAAGATAATAATGACTGCCAATATAAAATTAATGAATATAAGATGGCTGAAAATAAATTCCATGCCCCCGTGAAGTTCTTCCCAAATCATAATTCTCCCACTCCTACGCCTTCCGGCCATACCCCTTTACTGACTCTCCTGTTTTTAATCTCCCCATTATATATCATTCCCTTTTTTTCTTCAATAAAAGATATGGTAATTTTATGAAAATGGTACTTGGCCGGATTGCCGTCCGCTCATTCACTGTCCCCCGGGATTTTATGCGCCGCATGCAGGAGAGCACAGGCTGTGCCCGCGCAGCAAAAAAGAGACCGCCTCCGTTTCACCGGCAGTCTCTTTTTCTGATTCGCACGATCCGTTTCTTTACTTAATCGGTTTTGCCCCGGCTTTCTCCTGTGCACGTTCCAACGCCTGCCGGAAGCGGCTCTTCTTTTTCTGCGGTACCGCCAGCGGTTTTCCGTGAAGCCCTTTCACGCTAGTAATGTAAATACCGCTGACGGTGGCTTTCACTTCTTTCTTCACAGGAATGATATCAAAAATCTTCTCATCGCTTACCAAAGACATAATCTGCGGTCCGACTTTTGCCTTGACAATGGGCAGTTTCGAACGGCGGAGCAATTTAGGCGTCTGGGCAATCACCGCCTGCGGAAGCCCCGAATCCTTTATCTTCATCCGCTTTTTGTCAATAATCAGCATGGTAACTGTCTGCTTCATCGCTTCCATCTGCTCTTGCTGCTCTGCCTGCTTCTTCTGTGCTTTTCGGCCGAGGAAATAAAGTACGACAACGGCTATGAGCAGCACTGCCAATACCACCAATAATATAATTGTTCCTGTACTCACAACATACCTCCGATTTTCCTGACTTTTGTATTACTAATTGTAGCATTCTTTTCCAAATAAGGCAAGAACAGATTCTGCAGGCCCCAGGGCAACAGCATTTACTTTTCAGGTGAGAACAAAATTTTTAAAAACAACTC
>CAJUIM010000138.1 GCA_910586275.1 uncultured Lachnospiraceae bacterium
CGGGACAGGCGCTCCCGCTGCCGCCGTTCCGCAAAAAAATCCCTCCCGTGCGTCCTCCTCTCAACACAACATTCAGGCTGAACTGTTACGGAAATCCATTTGCGGTTCTGTATCTGCACCTGCGTTTGCCGCTGACCGGAAGCGCATCTGAAAAATCAAACATCCGGACAGACGAGGAAACATCATTCCCCGCCGGCAAATTCCTTCTCATATTTCCGGAAAAATTCATAATATGCCCGCATATTCGGCAACTCTGTCCAACGCTTCACATCTGCCGTTTCTTCATCCAGATCATATATTTTCGCCCCTTTCATGGAAAGCAAAAAGGGAGAATGGGTGGCGATAATAAACTGACATCCGAAAAACCGTGCCGAATCTTCCAGAAATTTCAGCAGTTCCTGCTGTTTTTCCGGTGACAGGCTGTTTTCCGGCTCATCCAGAAGATATAACCTGTTTTCTTTTATTTTGTCCACAAAATAAAGAAATGCACTTTCTCCGTTGGAATGTTCCCGCACTTGGCTCATCAGGTTCCTGCGGACATATTCGGACTGCGTCTGACTCCGTGCCGCCGTCACCTTCTTCAGCTTCTCATAGTCCTCCAGCGACCGCACTCTGAAATCAGAATACTTCGCATCCATATATTCCCCGAACAGTTCCTCCCTCTTCCGGTCAATTCCTTCGTTGATGCTTCTTACATTCAGCATAAAATCGAACACATCATCGCTGGTAATAATTCTGCTGCCCGACGGAATCCCGAAATCAGACCTATAGCCGCACAGTTCCGTATACTCTTCAAAAAAAGCGGATCGGTTATATAAAGTATCCCGTTCCAGCCCCAGTTTCTCCGCTATCACATTAAGGGCAGTGGTCTTCCCTGACCCATTGCCCCCATACAGTACCGTAACCGGTTCAAAATCCAACACTGCCAGCCGATGCTTTGACAAAATCTGAAAGGGATAGTATGTCTCATAGCAAGTCCTTTTCTGTGCCATAATGAAATCATATTCCCGTTCGATACCCGGGAAGCCAAACTGCTGTAAATAAATGAAATCCGCTCCCATCTGCAATAATCCTCCCCCGCTTTTTCCATATATGCCCCGCAGCCTTCCCCTGTTCTATTCCACGCAATGCCATATATTTCAGAACATATGCAAAGATCCGTTCCCCAAGCCCTCCGTTCCCTGCCTTCAATATCTATATTGTCCCGCAAAAAATCAGAGTTCCGTCCTGCCCGTCCCGCACCATTGCCGCATTCCGGTTTCCGGAGCGTGTCTGAAAATTGCTTTCCGGCAGACGTGCGCACAATTTGTGGGAGATTTGCGCCAAAGGAATGGCTCATAGCGGGCATTTCGCCTTGCACTGATATGAGCCAGGCAACGCAGAACTCTGCTTTCTGTCGGAATGGCATGCTTAATATTTCAGCAAAAAATCTTTATAATCTTTATATGTGACCGTCACATAGTCCTCCCCATAGTTCAGCCCTATTTCCATCCCCAAAGGCGTAAAAAATATGATCCCCGTGCTTCCATGGGTCAGATAATATGCCACCTCCTGATCGGTCAGATACTCAAGAGCGCTCACGTCCCCGTTCTGTGCCTGGCTTCTCATGCGGAAATCAACGGCAAATTCATCGTCCATATTCAAAATAGCAGCATTGTCAAGGACGACACCATTGGAAATATCAATATTCACACAAAATAAGCCGCTGTCCGCCCAGTAGTCCGTATAAATATTCTCGCTGAAGACTACACTCATTACATTCTCGTCCATATAAGTGACATATCCTTCAGAATAAACCGCAAATATTTCATCTTCCAGCATATACTTAGAATATTCTTTATAATACTCCTCAAAGTAATCAATTTCTCCTGCTATGGCATCATTTAACAGCTCTAGATTCGGGATATCGCCGGATATGACCGGGTAATCTATGGCTATCATTACCGTATCACTGTTTTCCGCATATTCATAATTCTCCCACTCTACGGAATAAAACAGATCCGTCCGCACGGCATCCCTGATTTCGCCATAATACTCCCCACGGCCGCCGTTTTCTTCTCCGGGAACATTTTCGGCCGCATCCGGAACAGGCATCGGATTTCCCTGCTCCTTCTTCTGATATGGCTGGGAAGGATCCTCTTGTCCGCCGGAAACCGCTGTTTCGTTTTTTGCCGCCGACGAATATTGCGAAAGCATACAGCCCATAAAAAATATGGTTGCCAAAAACAGCAGAAACAACGCTCCCATTGCGGCAATTGCAGGCACCAGCAGCATCGTCAGATTGGGCGTCCGACCCTTCGGGCATCTTCCATGTCCGCAGGGACAACAGCTTCTTTGCATATAGCCGCCGGAATCATTGGGACATCCGCCGGTATAGGAATGATGGCGTCCATACCTTCCGTCATTGCCGCTGCTTCCCTGTCTCATATTCTGCATACCGCAGCCGTAACCGTCAGGTTTCCTCCCGCTGACGGCATAATTTCCCGGCACAGTGTTCCGTATTTCGCCGTTACGGCTTCCCATGCCACTATTCCGCCCATTGGCAATTCCGGCTCCCGGTGCCGTATGCTGCATTCCGCCGTTAGGGCTTCTCATACCGGCATTACCTCCGCCGGCAGCACTGCTGCCCGGCTGCCTTTCACACATTCCGCCGCTGCGGCTTCCCATGCCTGCATCCCGCCCATTGGCGTCATAGCCTCCCCGCTCCGTTCCATGCATGCCGGTGCCATTCTGACAGCCTTTTCTGTCAGATATGCCGTCCGAAAAAGCTGTCTGTGGGATTAAATTATAATACGCCGGGACATTCCTGTAAGGCAGCCTGACCTCACTGCCCCCAGGTACTCCGTTTTCTTCCTGCCCGCATGCCATGCCCGGCTCCGCATTTCCCTTCTGACAGCTGAAAATCCCTCCGCCGAATCTTTCATCCGCATCCTGTTCCGTTTTCTCCATACTCCATCCTCCATGGGATATCCTTCATCGCCGCACAGCCTGTCCTATTTCTGCCTGTCCCCGTGTCCGTACAGTTTTTTGCCAAACGTGACTTCGCTGTAATATTCCAAAATGCACTGCCGCATAAGAATCAATGCGGAAGAAACTGTCGTTTCCCTGATTTTAGCCCGGTTTCCGCTGAAATTATATTTCTTTACCGTTATTTTGCCGCACACACTGCATGCAATATAAACCAATCCTACCGGCTTTTCCTCCGTGCCCCCGCCCGGGCCTGCTATGCCCGTGACGGCCACCGCCACCTCCGCCTTGGAAAACAGTGCGGCTCCCTTTGCCATCTCCCTTGCCACTTCTTCGCTGACCGCTCCCTTTTTCTCTAAAGACCCTTTCTTCACGCCCAGCAGTTTCCGCTTCGCTTTATTAGAATAGGTAATATAGCCGGCTTTGTACACATCCGAAACACCGGAAACATTGATAATCCGGGCTGCCAGCAGCCCTCCGGTACAGGATTCCGCCGTACTTACCGTCAGATGATTGGCTGCCAGCAGATCCACCACAGCCTTTTCTAAAGTAATATCCGCGTCCGTAGTATATACATGGTTCTCAAACCGGCTTTTCAATTCCTTTACCATAGGTTTCAGCAGCTTCTTCGCTTCCTTCTCATTGGAAGCCTTGGCCGTCAGCCGGAAATGCACCTCACAATTTTTCGCATACGGAGCAATGGTGGGATTGGTCTGGCTGCCAATCAGATCCTTCACCAAAGTTTCCGCCTTGCTTTCCCCCACCCCGCAAATTTTTACCGTCTGGGAATATATGGTAGAATTCCCCTCGGAAAGATAGGGCATGATACTCTTTACAAACATAGGGACAAGTTCATTGGGCGGGCCGGGAAGCAAAATAATCTTCTTCTTCCCGTCCTCTATAATGACGCCTGGCGCCGTGCCGTTTTCATTTTCCACCACAATGGCACCCTTAGGCATCATAGCCTGTTTCCAATTGTTTTCCGTTGCTTCTATGTTCCTTTTTCTGAAAAATTCTTCGATGCGTTTCCGGGACGGCTCATGCATATACAGTTCCAGTCCAGCCACTTTAGCCGCCGCTTCCTTCGTAAGGTCGTCCTCCGTAGGACCCAAGCCTCCCGATAGGATAATAATGTCCGACCGCTCCAATGCCGTCTTAAGCACTGCGGTAAGCCGCTCCTCATTATCCCCTACCACACTCTGGTAATAGCAGGACAACCCTAAGTCCGCACATTTTTCCGCAAGGAATGCCGCATTGGTATTTACGATATTCCCAAGCAGCAGTTCCGTGCCTACCGATATCAGTTCCACTGTCATATTCTCACCCCTCCCTCATGACACTCTTGTTTTTCACAATATAGTCCGCCAAAGACACCACCGTCAATAGTAACGCTGCCCACATCACGATTTTCGTCAGCAGGCGCAAAGGCTCCAAGTCCGCTATCATCAGGCATATCATAATCATCTGGAAAGTTGTCTTGAACTTTCCCCAATAACTGGCTGCAATCACTACTCCGTTATCCGATGCTACCAAGCGGAAACCGCTGATAATAAATTCTCTTGCAATTATGACAATGACAGCCCAAGAAGGGATCCTGGCCAAATCCACCAGACAGACAAGTGCCGAACAGACAAGCAGCTTATCCGCTAACGGATCCATAAATTTGCCGAAATTAGTCACTAAATTATATTTGCGCGCTATATGCCCATCCAGCAGATCCGTCAGGCTGGCTGCAATAAACAAAGCCAACGCAATCCACTTATCCGTCTCCCCTGTTACTGGAACCAGCATAAACACTACAAAGAACGGAATCATAATCACTCTGAGTATCGTAAGTCTATTCGGTAAATTCATCACATATCTCTCCTATCAAATCATATTCATAAGCCCCGGTTATCCTTACCTTCACAAAATCCCCGCTCATCAATGTCCGGTCCGTATTAATAAAGAGGTAGCCGTCCACATTAGGTGCATCTTTATAAGTACGCGCCACATAAGCCTCCTCATCCGCCACTTTCCCCTCTATCATGGCAAAAAGTTCCTTGCCAGCCATTTCTTCCGCCATTCTATAAGCAATTTCCTGCTGCAGTTCCATGACTGCATTCCGTCTCTCTTCTTTTACCTCTTCTTCGATCTGCTCCTCCATTTCCGCAGCCGGGGTATCCTCCTCCTGAGAATAGGGAAAGACCCCAAGGCGGTCAAACTCCATCTCTTCCGTAAAATCAAGCAATGCCTCAAAATCCTCTTCCGTCTCTCCGGGAAAACCTGTAATAAAGGTGGTCCGCAGACAGATATCCGGTATTTCCTGCCGCAGCCTGCTTACCATCCGCCGTATTTCCCCACTGTCCGTCTTTCTTCCCATCCGTCTTAAAATCCGGTCCGATCCATGCTGAATCGGTATATCCAGATAATGGCAGATCTTCTTCTCTTCCTTTATCACCTGTATCAGTTCCTCCGTCAGTTCTTCCGGATAGCAATACAGAATCCGAATCCAATATAACTGCGGAACTGCGCAGAGCCGCCGCAGCAATTCGGGAAGTTTCTTTTCACCATATAAGTCCTTACCGTATAAGGTAGTTTCCTGTGCGACCAGAATTAATTCCTTAACGCCCCCCTCTGCCAGCTTCCTTGCTTCCTCCACAAGCTGCTCCATCGGCACGCTGCGGTAATGCCCCCGCACCTGCGGTATGATGCAGTAAGTACAATGTTTATCGCAGCCCTCTGCAATCTTTAAATATGCATAATGTCCGCCGGTAGTTATCAATCTCTTCCGGTTTCCGGCCAGTTCCCCGTCTAAAGGCAGAATCCGATTGGTCCCCCTTCCGGCCAATACCTCTTCCACGGTTTCCGCAATTCTGTCTATGGCAGCCGTCCCGATTACCGCATCCACCTCTTCGATCTCTTCCTGTATTTCCTTTTGGTAACGCTGCGCCAGACAGCCTGCTGCCACAAGAGCCTTCACCTGCCCCGACTTCTTCCTTTCCGCCATTTCCAAAAGCGTATTGATGCTTTCCTCTTTTGCGTCATTGATAAAGCAGCAAGTATTCACTACCACGACTTCCGCTTCCTCTTCATCATCCGTAAATGTATATCCCTTCTGCGCCAACATGCCAAGCATCACTTCCGAGTCCACCAGATTCTTGTCACATCCAAGCGATATAAATAATAACTTCATCATTCCATTCCCATATCCCTTTCCCGGAACATACCCGAAAACTGCCCCGGCTCCGCAATCCCCCCGTACCTGTCAAAACATGGCTCATATCGCAAGCCGGCACTTCCTGCACCTTCCAAAATATGGCTCATTTCACAAACCGGCATCCCCTGCTGCTTCCTGCAATTCACAAAGCATGGCTCATTTCATAAGCCGGCACTTCCATATCTCGTTAATATACCGCCCCGCAGGAAAACAATATGCCCGCAGGAAATACGGGCAATTATCAATCATTCAACGCTATTCCGTTTTCTCAAGGACATCGGCAATACTCCCATCCGATTCCGCATCTTCCTGATGACCCTGAAGATCAGATATCATCTCTTCCTTCTGGCTTTCCAACGCTTCTGCCTGCTCCTGCAGATGTGCTGCCTCCTCCTCACTCAGTATCTTTATTTTCCCTTCATTCAGTTCTTCAATGGCAACGGAAAGCGGCTTTCTGCCCACCCCCCGCACCAGCGGCTCATCCCCGCCGATAATCTGCCTTGCCCTCTTGGAGGTTGCCATGACAATCGAATATCTGCTGTTGACTACCGGAGCCTCACCCTGCTCGACCTCGCTGTTGACTACCTTCATTAAATCTGAATAAGATGGATGTAACATTATTTTTCTCCTTTCACCAGAACGTCCAGTTCCTGTCTCATATTTTCTATAAATTCCTCATTCCGGTACGGCGTATGATGCGCAGTCCGTATCATAGAATGAAGTTCCCTTGTACACTCTTCCAAATTATCATTGATGACAATATAATCATAATTTTCAATGCCCTTTGCTTCCTCGCCGGCACGCCGCAAACGTTTGGCAATCACGTCCTCCGTCTCCGTTCCCCGGCCCACCAGACGTCTTCGCAGTTCTTCTGCCGTGGGCGGCATGACAAACAGCAGCAGTGCCGTCGGGTACTTTTCTTTGATTTTCAGCGCACCCTGTATCTCTATCTCCAAAATCACGTCTTTGCCCGCAGCCAGCTGTGCTTCCACATATTCTTTCGGCGTACCGTAATAATTATCACAATAGCAGGCATATTCCACAAAGCCATCCTCCCGGATTTTCTCTTCAAAAACATCCCTTGTCACAAAAAAATATTCCCTGCCGTTCTCTTCCCCTTCCCGGGGCATCCTTGTCGTCATGGAAATAGACAATGCATAGTTGTCATACTCCTGTATCAGCTTTTTCATCAGCGTGCCCTTGCCCGCTCCGGAAAAGCCCGAAACCACCACTAAAATCCCTTTATGTTTCATCTGTATCTCCGTTTTCCGCCTGTGCCCTGTTTGCAATCGTCTCGGGAAGAAGAGCCGAAAGCACCAGCCTCCCGTTCTCCATTACCAGCACCGCTTTCGTTTTCCTTCCCTGTGTGGCATCAATGGCCAATCCCGCTTCTTTTGCGTTCTGCACCATGCGCTTTACGGGTGCGGAATCAGGGCTTACAATCGCTATTATTTTTCCAGTATTTACAATATTGCCAAAACCAATATGAATTAATCTGCTCATCCGGCCAACCTTATTCTATATTCTGTATCTGTTCACGGACTTTTTCGATCTCCGTCTTCAGTTCAATTGCCCGGTTTGAGGTTTCCAAATCATTTGCTTTGGAAAGTATCGTATTTGCCTCCCGGTTCATCTCCTGCGCAATGAAATCCAGCTTCCTTCCGATGCTTCCCCCGTCTTCCAACGCCTTTTTCGTCGCCTCTATATGGCTGCGGAGACGTACCAGTTCCTCATCTACGCAGACTTTATCCGCAAACAGCGTAATTTCCATCATCAGCCTGTTCTCATCTATCTGGGCATCCTCCAGCAGTTCATGCACGCGTTCCCGCAGTTTCTTTTTATATCCTTCTATCAGCTGCGGGGAACGTTCCGTAATATAATCCACATGCTCCAGCATACCGTCCAGCTTGGACAAAAGATCCTCCCGAAGATTTTCCCCTTCCTTAATCCTTGTCTCCACAAAGCCTTCTGCCGCTCCCTGCACCGCCTTGCCCAGTACTTTCCAGATCTCTTCCTCATCCACTGTCCGTTCTTCCATCGTCAGCACTTCCGGATATCTGGACAGTTTGGAAACCTGTATGTCATTTTCCAGTTTAAAGTCCTCCGCCATTTGTCTCAGATATTCCATATATTCTGCGGCTATTTCCTTATTGTATTTAATGCAGACATCGCTCTCCGTTAAATCCTCATAAGAAATAAAAACGTCCACTTTCCCACGCTGGATATATTTTTTCAGTTCTGACCGGATTGCCGTTTCAAAGAAATTCAGTTTCTTCGGCATTTTGATATTTACATCTAAATATCTATGATTCACCGATTTCATCTCTACCGTTACTTTCCGCTCCGTCTCCGACACTTCAAATCTGCCAAAGCCTGTCATACTTTTTATCATTATCTTATGCCCTTTCCATTACCAAGCCTACATACTCCTTTTTATTATAAATTACCAATTTGGCAACGTCAAGCCGGAATGTTGCACGGAAATCAATTTTCGTAACAGTTCAGCCGGAATGTTGTGTTGAGAGGCGGACGCACGGGAGGGATTTTTTTGCGGGACGGCAGCAGCGGGAGCGCCTGTCCCGGTTTTCCGTGC
>CAJUIM010000139.1 GCA_910586275.1 uncultured Lachnospiraceae bacterium
CCGCAAAAAAATCCCTCCCGTGCGTCCGCCTCTCAACACAACATTCAGGCTGAACAGCGCTGCTTTTCTTTCTCACACCTCAAACATCAAATCCGCATAGGTAGGGTAGGGCCATACCTCTTTATCCACCAGCATTTCCAGTTCATCCACAGGAGCGCGGAGTTCATCCATCGCGGACTTCACTTCATCCTTATACATAAATGCCTGCTTCCTGCCCGTTTCCATGGCTCCTGCCTTTGCCTCCGCTTCCTGCAGCTTCACCAACGCCGATTGCGCCTCCGCCAGCTTCCCGCAGACTTTCGAAAGCAGTTCGGCCTGTACGCCGGCATCCGCCCCCGCTTCTTTTACCGCCAATACCGTTTCTGCCAAGGATTTGGTATATTTCACCACCGATGGAATGATCTGCCTGGATGCCATGTCAATCATCGTAAGGGCCTCAATATTGATCGTCTTCGAATAGGTTTCATAAAGAACCTCTTCCCGTGATTCCAGTTCCGCCTTTGTAAATATATGGAATTTCTCAAATAGCTTTACCGCTTTGTCCGTAGTCAGAGTCTCTACGGCCTCCACCATGGACTTAATGTTGGGAAGCCCTCTTCTTTCCGCTTCCGTCACCCATTCATCCGCATAGCCATTGCCGTTAAAAATAATTCTCTGATGTTTTTTCATATATTCTTTGATAAGGTCATGTACTGCCAATTCGAATTCCTCCGGCTTTGCCTTTTCCAATATGTCTGCCGCTTCGCAGAAAGCTTCCGCCACAATAGAATTCAGAATAGTGTTCGGACTGGCAATGGAATCCGCCGACCCTACCATACGGAACTCAAACTTATTTCCGGTAAATGCAAAAGGAGAGGTCCTGTTCCGGTCCGTAGCATCCTTGACGAAATTCGGCAGAGTGGAAACCCCCGTTTCCAAGACACCGCCCTCCTTGCATGTAGACGCAATCCCCGTCTCCACCAACTGTTTTACCACATCTTCCAACTGTTCTCCCAAGAACATGGAAATAATGGCCGGCGGCGCTTCGTTGGCCCCTAAACGGTGGTCGTTCCCCACATCCGATGCACTCTGCCGAAGCAAATCCGCATGGGTGTCCACTGCTTTCATAATGCAGGCAAGCACAAGCAGAAACTGAACATTCTCATTGGGTGTATCGCCGGGATCCAGCAGATTCACGCCGTCGTCCGTGCCCAAAGACCAGTTGTTGTGCTTTCCGGATCCGTTCACTCCGGCAAAAGGTTTCTCATGAAGTAAGCAGCGCAGGCCATGGCGCACCGCCACCCTTTTCATTGTCTCCATCACGATTTGATTATGATCTACCGCTATGTTGGCCGTCTCGTAAATAGGAGCCAGTTCATGCTGCGCCGGAGCCACCTCGTTATGCTGTGTCTTGGCGGTCACGCCCAATTTCCACAACTCTTCATTCAGATCTTTCATATATGCGCCGACCCGTTCACGGATAACGCCGAAATAATGATCTTCCATCTCCTGCCCTTTCGGAGCCGGTGCCCCAAACAAGGTACGGCCCGCGAAAATAAGATCCGGCCTCCGCAGATATTTGTCTTTATCCACAAGAAAATATTCCTGCTCCGCCCCTACGCTGGCAACCACTCTGGAAGCATTTTGGTTGCCGAACAGACGGACTATGCGGAGCGCCTGTTCACTGACCGCTTCCATGGATCTTAGCAAAGGGGTCTTTTTATCCAAGGCTTCCCCCTTATACGAGCAGAATGCAGTGGGGATGCACAGAATGACTCCCGTTCCGGTTTCTTTCAGGAAAGCAGGGGAAGTAATGTCCCATGCCGTATAGCCTCTTGCCTCAAAGGTAGCCCGCAGTCCGCCGGAAGGGAATGACGAAGCATCCGGCTCCCCCTTTATCAGCTCTTTCCCGGAAAATTCCATCAGCATCCTGCCTTCCTCGTCCGGGTGCGTCACAAAAGAATCATGCTTTTCTGCCGTAATGCCGGTCAGAGGCTGGAACCAATGAGTAAAATGAGTGGCGCCGTTCTCCACCGCCCAGTCCTTCATCGCCTTTGCTACCACGTCCGCTGCCGCCAACGACAGTTCCCCGCCCTGATCCATCACTCTTTTTACTTCCTTATACACATTTCTGGTCAGGTACTGTTTCATCTTACTTATGGTAAATACATTTTTTGCAAAAATCTTTTCCACATTAATCATTTCACTCATCGATCTGCTCCCTTTCTTTCCCTTTGACTGCCCGCAAACCAAACGGCAGGAATTCCCCTGCCGTACATCCGATCTGACGTGCCATCCAAAAAACTTTGGCAGCTTCAGACGCTTTCCGAAGCCGCCACCCGCAGAATATCATATTCCGAAGCCTGTTCCGTCATTCCCACATATAGGATTTGTTTGGAATGAGGCGCGGATTCCACCTGTACTCCCTCTTCGGTAGTCAAGGAAAGCACCTGCGTCTCCACATTGCTTCCGTCCGGCTTCATAATTTCTATCCGGTCGCCAACGCAGAATTTATTCTTCTGCTCAATCCTGGCTCTTCCTTTCTCATCTATTGCCTGCACCAAGCCAAGATAAATGTACTCATTCACATAAGTGCTCTCATTATAAATCTGCGTTGTCTCATCCGGCCTTCCGAAATAAAAACCGGTAGTAAACTGACGGTAGGTGCATTTGGCAATTTCTTCCCTATACCAGCCCATATTGGCCGCATACTTTTCCTTTGATTCCGCATAATCATCGATTGCCCTGCGGTAAGTGCGTGCCACGGCCGCCACATAAAGGGCGGTCTTCATCCTTCCCTCTATCTTAAAGCTGTCAATCCCTGCATCCGTCATCTCCGGAATATGCTCTATCATGCACAAATCTTTGGAATTAAAAATAAAAGTCCCCCGTTCGTTCTCATAGACCGGCAGATATTCTCCCGGCCTTTTTTCTTCCATCACCGCATAGTTCCAACGGCAGGGATGAGTGCAGGCTCCATGGTTTGCATCCCTTCCGGTAAAATAACTGCTGAGCAGGCATCTGCCCGAATAGGAAATACACATGGCTCCGTGGATAAAGCTTTCGATTTCCAACTCCTTTGGTATCTTATGCCTTATTTCCCGTATTTCTGCCAAGGACAGTTCTCTGGCGGAAACAACTCTTTTTGCCCCTTGACGGTACCAAAACAGAAACGTCTCATAATTTGTATTATTTGCCTGCGTAGAAATATGTATATCTATTTCCGGGCAAATTTCCCTTGCCATCATAAACATGCCCGGATCCGCGATAATCAGCGCATCCGGCTTCAGTTCCTTCAGTTCCCTGAAATAATCCCGCGCACCGTCTAAATCGCTGTTATGCGCCAGTATGTTCGCCGTTACATGCACCTTTACGCCATGAGCATGGGCAAAGCTTATCCCCTCCGCCATATCCGAACTGCTGAAGTTCTTTGCCTTGGCTCTCAGCCCAAAGGCCTCGCCGCCGATATATACCGCATCCGCGCCGAACATCACGGCGGTCTTCAGCACTTCCAAACTGCCTGCCGGAACAAGTAATTCTGGCTTTTTCATATGAATTGCCCCTTTCCTCTATTTTCATCCGGCATTTCCAGTTTTACGCTTACCGTGGCTCCGTCGCCCAGCTGGAGAATGATCGTTTCCAACCGTGCATGATGCTTCAGTTCATATAAGTACTCCCGCATTCTGGCATGTATTGTCCGGTTGCGTCTGGTCACCGCAAAACGGGATTCTATAATATCCCCCTCCTGCAGCACATTGTCGGACACAAGCAGCCCTCCGGTACGCAGAAGCCTCAGTATGTCAGGCAGAAAATGAATATACTGCCCTTTCGCCGCATCCATAAAAATAAAATCAAACTCCTCGTCCAATTCCTTTAAAATATCCGCCGCGTCCCCTTCCAAAAGGGTAATGCAGTCTTCCTTTCCTGCCCGCCGGAAATTCTCTTTTGCCGCAGGTATCCTTTTCCCGTATTTCTCTATCGTAGTGATATGGCATCCTGCCGGTGCATACTCACTCATAAGAAGTGCGGAAAAACCGATTGCCGTCCCTACCTCAAGAACCTTCCGCGGCCTGTTCACTGCCAGCAGGAATTTCAGCAGACCCTGCATCTGGGTACGGATGACCGGCACATTTGTCTTTCTGCACTCGTCTTCGATTTCATTTAGGAATTCCGTATTGCCGCTGTCCAGTGAATGAATGAAAGCACTGATTCTCTCCTCCGTAATCATTGCTGCCCTTCCTCCGCTTCCGGTGCCTCTTCCTCCCCTGTGTCTGCGGCATCTTGGGATTCTTGCGTTTCTTCACCGTCCGCACTTTCATCCGCACTGCCTGCATTTTCACCGGAGGCTTCCCCCTCTTCTTCCTCCGCCGGTTTTGCAGTCAGTACTTTTATCATTTCCTCAGGCGTCATGGCACTGCTTAATTCATAAGTGCCTTCCTTCAATTCCCCGTGATGTCCCGAAAGCAGTTCCTGCACAAGGAATATCCTTGCGTCTTTAATCAGCCCTTTTTCTTCCAGCACTTTACCTATCTCCATGGCATCCGTCTCTCCGGGAATATATATGCTCACTACTTTGGCCGCTTCCGGCGAAGAAACCGGCCCTTCCGCAAACACGCGGTATCCGAATGCATATGCCTCCATGGCATATTTATAAGTATATACAACGATAACGGCCATTAAGGCTATTTTAAACATAGTATCCAATACAGAGCCGATGATATGACTCACTTTCATCCCTACTATCATCCTTTCGTATATACGGCTTCCGCACTGCCTGTTACTGAAAATCCAGTTCTCTTACAATCAGCGCATCTATTTCCTGCATCATCCTGCAGAATGCCAATTCGGCCTGAAGAAAATCCTCTACCAAGGCATCTTCCCTGAGCCAGGAATATTCCTTGTCCAATTCCTCCAGACGTTCCATCATGTTTTCGGCGGAGCCGTTATTCTGTATGTCAAAATTCTTTTTCCTGAATTCGTTGACTTTCTCATACAAACCCGGCTCCGCTTTCACTCTTTCAAGCTGTTCCGCATATTTCCCATAAACTTCCGACTGCTTTACCTCTCGGATAAAAGTCATTGCAGTATTTCTGATATGGCTGTCCATCTGAAAAGTCCTCCGCTGCCTTTAAATTCCGCCCCTTTTCTTTCTCTCTCCCCTAGAACGTGCCTGTAAATTCATTCCCGGCATCTGCCGGAAAGCAATTTTCAGGCACGCTCTCATCTGAATAACCAATACCGTATTCTTCCGAACCGCTTCTTAAGCTCGCACTTTCTCTCTTACACTTTCCTTCTTACACTTCCATGATAATCGGCAGTATCATGGGTCTGCGTTTTGTCTTTTTCCATACAAAATCACTTAAGGAGTCTTTGATTCCTCCCTTAATCTTGCCCCAGTCACTGATTCCCCTGTCCAAGCATCCGTGAACGGCTTCGTCCACAACCAGCCGCGCTTCCTCCATCAGTTCGTCGGATTCCCTTACATATACAAATCCCCTGGATACAATATCCGGCCCGGAAACCAGCTGATCGGAATAACCGTCCAACGCCAGCACCACAATCAGTATGCCGTCTTCCGCCAGATGCTGTCTGTCTCGCAGCACGATATTTCCCACATCACCGACTCCCAAACCGTCTACCAATATAGTCCCCACAGGCACTTTCCCCGTGACTTTGGCCTCATGGCTGTCCAGTTCCAGCACATCGCCGGAATTCAGCAAGAATATATTCTCTTTCGCAATCCCAAGTTCACTGGCTATCCTGGCCTGTGCCTTCAGATGCTTATACTCCCCGTGTACCGGAATCGCATATTTCGGATGAACCAACGTATAAATCAGCTTAATTTCCTCTTGGCAGGCATGCCCCGAGACATGCACATCCTGAAAAATAACGTCCGCGCCTTTCACAAGCAGTTCATTGATCACATTCGTAACCGCCTTCTCATTTCCCGGTATCGGATTGGAAGAGAAAATAACGGTATCGCCAGGCCCTATGGAAATCTTCTTATGAATGTTTCCCGCCATACGGCTCAATGCCGCCATGCTTTCTCCCTGACTTCCGGTAGTGATAATGACCGTTTTCTCATCCGGGAAATTTTTTATCTGTTCGATATCGATTAATGTTTTGTCCGGAATTTCCAGATAACCTAAACTGGTAGCAGTCTCGATGATGTTCACCATGCTGCGTCCTTCCACCACTACCTTCCGGCCGTATTTGTAAGCGGAGTTTATAATCTGGCGCACCCTGTCCACATTGGAAGCAAAGGTGGCAATAATAATCCTCGTGTTGCTATGCTCCGCAAAAAGAGAGTCGAAAGTCTTGCCTACTGTTTTCTCGGACTGGGTAAATCCCGGCCGTTCCGCATTGGTGCTGTCGCACATCAACGCCAGCACACCCTTTTTCCCGATTTCCGCAAACCGCTGCAGATCAATGGCATCCCCGAACACCGGCGTATAATCCACTTTAAAGTCTCCGGTATGGATGACTGTGCCTGCCGGCGAATAAATAGCCAGTGCTGCGGCATCTACAATGCTATGGTTGGTCTTGATAAATTCTATCCTGAACTGCCCTAAGTTAATGGACTGCCCGAATTTTACCACCTTTCTCTTTGTATTCCCTGTCAGGTTGTGTTCCCTTAATTTGTTCTCGATAATCCCCATGGTAAGCTTTGTGGCATAAATAGGCACATTAATGTCCCTCAGGATATAGGGCAGCGCGCCGATATGATCCTCATGCCCATGGGTAATCATAAAGCCTTTTACTTTGTCAATATTTTCCTTCAGATATGTGACATCCGGGATTACCAAATCGATCCCCAGCATATCGTCATCCGGAAATGATAATCCGCAGTCAACTACAATGATACTGTCTTCGTACTCGAAGGCAGTAATGTTCATGCCAATCTGTTCCAAGCCTCCTAAAGGAATGATTTTCAGCTTGGAGGCATTTTCATTTTCTTTTTTTCTCAATCAGTTTTTCCTCCACATTCTGAACAGTACCCGTAGAGTTTCACTTCATGGTCCATCACATGGAATCCGGTTGTCTTCGTGATTTTTTCTTCCAATTCCTCCAATAAGTCATCCTTGAAGGAGATTACTTTTCCACAATTCCTGCAAATCAGATGGTGGTGATGGTGTTTTGCCGTACCCAGCCCCACATTCCCGATTTCATAACGTACAAATCCGTCGTCCAAATTAATGCGATCAATCAAGCACAATTCCAAAAGTAACTGTATCGTTCTATAAACAGTAGCCAGCCCTATCTCCGGATAGTCTGTCTTTACCATTTCATAAATTTCTTCCGCAGTCAGATGTCTGTCCGGGCACGCAGCAAGGGCTTGCAGCACCATAAGCCTCTGGTTGGTCACTTTTAAGCCTTTTTCTTTTAACAATTGTTTAAATTGCTCCCTGTCCACTGCCATTCAATCCATCCCTGTAATTTCCACATCGTCAAGTATATTTTCAAAGACTGCCGCAACCGCATCCAGTTCCGTTTCATCCTCTACAATCTCATACAGTGCTTCCGTATCTTCCGGTGCCGAAACATCCTTTAAAATCAATGCTTCCCCGTCCCCTTCTGCCTCGTCTGCCACAAGAATATACTGGATGCCGCCAAGTTTTGTCTGCTCCAGCACATAAAACTCTTCCGGTTCCCCGTCCCCTTCTTCAAAAAATATTTTCTCCACCCATATTCTCCTTATTTTTCCTTAAATCCAGATATCCCTGCAAAATAAAGCATGCGGCAATTTTATCTACATGCTCCTTCCTATGCTCACGCCTGATGCCGGCTTCCATCATAGCCTTATCCGCCGCTACGGTAGTAAGCCTCTCGTCCCACATCACCACGGGGAGGCCTGTCCTCCTCTCCAACTTGTCCTTAAACTCCAAAGAAAGTTCTGCCCGTTCTCCCAAAGTATTATTCATATGCTTCGGAAGCCCGAGCACAATTTCCTCCACTCCGTATTCCACAATCAGCTCTTCAATACGAGCCAACGTCCTGCGTAACTTATTTTCTTCTTTTCTCTCTATAATTTCGATTCCCTGTGCAGTAAGCAGCAGTTCATCGCTGATTGCCACTCCTACCGTTTTCGAGCCATAATCCAACCCCATTATGCGCATAGATATACTCCCGTCTCTTTCCTGCCATAAACTAATCCGGGCAATCGCCCGTTTTTCCCGAAGCGGCGAACGCCCCTGCTACTTCCAGTGTTTATTTGCAATGTATTTTGTAAGCAGCTCTTCCACCAGTTCGTCTCTGTCCACTTTCATAATCATGCTTCTGGCACTTTTATGGCTGGTAATATAAGTAGGATCCCCGGACATAATATAACCTACAATCTGATTTACCGGATTGTATCCCTTCTCGGTCAAAGCCTCATATACCGTTGTCAGAACCATCTCTACGCCCGTAACCGGTTCTGCCTCAACATTAAAAAATTGTGTACTCTCTAAATCCTGCATACTCTCACGCCCTTATCCATTGTTGCCCTTTCCGTGTTCCACATTTGCCGAAACTGCCTATACTTATCATCCATAATACCTCATTCACAGATAAATTTCAAGTACCCTGTTGCCGCGTCACGGAAATCAATTTTCGGCTTTATGCCTGCGCCGGCATTTCCGTTCAGAGCATCGGCAGGGACAGTCCGCTCCGTATGGCAGTCTCCCGGCATGGCGCTCCCTTCCGTCCGGCGGCTGCGGTATCTTGTGTTTTCCGTTCCTCAGAAAAAATG